>NZ_JBWQTU010000004.1:0-236808 GCF_056619925.1 Halalkalibacter sp. HAAS-P013 | reverse complement strand
TTGTTTAAATTCCTCAGTAAATGTTCTGCGTTCTCTTTTAGTCATCGTAGATTCTCCTCGATTATATTATCTGTAGTCTACTTGACCTTAATTTTTCTGTCTAGTTCAGTGTAGCCGATTCACATGTCTACTTTTGTTGTTTTATTTATTTTTAAGTTTCCACTGGCATATCGTTGTTTTGAAGTGAATCTTCTAACCCTTTCTCTAATTGACGAAAATTCATGTACATAGATATACGCCAAGGAATAATCATTCCATATGCAAGCAAAAAAAACATGCCTGCTAATTCTTCTACATTTATTGTATCTCCCATTAGCAGCTTAAAAATAATTCGAGCAAACAGCAACCCTATTAATATGAACGCAAATGCTTTTGATCTTTTCATGTAAATTTGTTTATCTCTTATTTCAAACTTTGAAGTTTTAATAAGTAGGATTGAAAAAATCATACCAACTAAAACAGCTTCTATTACTTGCAAAAAGGCTGGTCGAGCTGGTTCATATAAAAACATAAAAAACCCCGTTGACATGAAGATCGGTGGTATAATAATTTTTTTCGCAGATACTGGTCGTTTCGTCGCTTTTAAACGTATAAAGATTGCTAATGATGCCATAATTACAGCTCCAACTGATGTTATCCATATATATATTTCGTCCAAGCTGCTCACCCCTTTCTTATCGGTGAAAGTTGTTCATTACTTAAAGATACAGGAAAGCGCGGCTTGTTTCAATTCAATTCATATAGTTTTTTCTTGAACCATACATAACCTATGAAATAATACCTATTTTCCCCTTCTTTTATTGAGTTAAGGTTGTAAATTTACTAGTTAATTTGTATAATTATTACAAGATTTAGAGAAGAAGGGAATCTCTATGAGCGAAGGATTACTTAGAACGATAGAAAAAAAGCGAAATGAATTAATAGAACTTGCCCTCATGAAGGGACTTTCGTCACATGCTGTATTAACCGTCAGTCAAGAGTTGGATACTTTATTGAACCACTATGAAAATGCTAATAATAAAGAGAACCACCTTCAAAAATGAATGTGGCTCTCTTTTTTTTAAAAATTATAACTCATTTCGTTACTTTAATCTGAGAATTAGCATTTTCTATTTCGGTTGAACCTTTTTGCAGTAAATACATCTTATGATATAGACCTTTTTGTTCTAACAACTCTATATGGTTACCACGTTCAACAATCTCACCTTTATGAAGAACAAGAATTTGATCTGCACCCTTAATCGTCGATAACCGATGGGCAATCGCTATTGTAGTTCTTCCTTTTTGCATCCGTTTCAAGGCATCTTGAATTGCCTCCTCAGTTTCTGTATCAACATTCGCTGTCGCTTCATCTAAAATAAGGATCTTTGGATTTGTGACAATTGTTCGAGCAAAGGATAAAAGCTGCCTCTGACCACTTGATAAGGTCGAACCTCTCTCAGTTACTTTGGCATCGTAAGAAAGTGGAAGTCTCTCAATAAATTCATTTGCCCGTACAAATCTAGCAGCTTCTTTTATATCATGGTCAGTTAAATCGTTACGATATAAGCGAATATTACTCGATATAGTACCTGTATAGAGAAATGGGTCTTGAAGAACGAGTCCGATATTATTTCTTAATTCCTTGTTATCAAAATGTTGGATTGATTGTCCATCAATGACAATATCCCCTCTATCCAGATGGTAAAATCTCATTAATACATTGATGATCGAACTTTTCCCACTTCCTGTATGACCAACGAGAGCTACGGTTTCTCCTTTTTTTACTGAAAACGAAATATTTTTCAGAACATCCGTTTCTCCATCATAAGAAAAAGAAACATTCTTAAATTCAATTCTACCTTCTTCAATTTTAGGTAATCCTCGACCTTGCTTTGATGGTGCATATTCCTCATAGTCCATCAGCTTAAAGACACGCCCTGCTGATACAATAGCTTGTTGAAAAAGGGATAAGCGCATCATCATTTGATTGACTGGCTCGAAGAAACGATCCAAATAGTTAACAAATGCATATAAGACCCCTATTTCAACCGGACTTGTAAAAGACGTAATCCCAAAATAACTTAAAACCAACATAAGGGCCAATATTGAAATTAAGTCAACCATTGGTCTTAGCAAAAGGCCATCCAACCTCATGCTCTTCATACCAGCTTGGAGATGCTCTTCATTCACCTCACCAAACTCTTTTCGAAGACGCCTCTCCTGACGAAACATTTGTACGATGGCCATTCCTTGGATCGTTTCATTCATTTTGGCATTTAGTTGACTTAACTTTTCACTCATATCCGCATAAAATTTAGAGCTAATTTTTCGATATAACTGCATTAATCCAAAAATGATCGGTAATAAGACAAGACAGAAAAGGCCAAGAGTCGGATTTAAATAAAACATTGCTATAAATATTCCAATTAGGAACATGATGTTTTGAACAAAGTTTGCAAGAACTGTCAAATAAAACTCTTTTATGGACTCTGTATCGTTCGTAATTCGAGAGATCAATCCACCAGCAGAGGTACGATCAAAGAATGCAAGGCCTTGTCGTTCGACATTTGAAAAAACATCAACTCGAAGTTGCTGAACAATTTTCAAAGATATTTTTTGAAACATAAATGCTTGAAAGTAATTAATAAAAACAGAAGACAGATGTAGTACAACGTAAATAATTCCTAACCATACTAATGGTTCAAACGGAAAGTTCCGCGGTGTTAAATAATCATCTATAAAAATCTTTATTAAGATGGGTCCGAGAAGCTCAGCACCTGTTGCAAGGAGGAGCAAAGTAAAAGCAATCATAAGTGATTTCATATGTTTCTTCGCATAACGAAGTAAACGCCAAAGAATAGCTCTTTGCTCGTGATTCGTTAAGACTTGATCCTTATGTTTCATCCTGCTGACCTCCTTGTTCCACTAACTCTTCTAATCGTTGATGCTCATACATTCTCCGGTACCAACCATTTTCTTTCATTAACGTAGAATGATCCCCACGTTGGATAATTCGACCTTCGTCTAAAACAATGATCAAATTGGCATGCTTAATGGCACTAAGTCGATGTGCAGTAATAATGGTCGTTTTCCCAGCACGATTTAGCCTTAATGATTCTAGGACCTGTTCCTCTGTCTTCGCATCAACTGCTGATAAAGAATCATCTAAAATCAACACATTCGGATCTGGCAAAATAGCCCTTGAAATCGCAATCCGTTGTTTCTGACCTCCTGATAACGTCACTCCACGTTCACCTACGACCGTTTCATAGCCATCTTTAAAACCAATAATATCTTCATGAATACTTGCGAGTTTACAGCTGTTCATAATTTCTGTTATAGATGCACTAGGTTTTGCAAACGCGACATTGTCAGCAATTGTTGCCGAAAAGAGAAAGTGATCTTGTGGTACATTCCCGAAACTAGCTTTTAAGTCATCTAACCTATACTCTTCAAGCCTATTCCCACCAATGGTAATGACCCCATTTTCTATATCATATTCTCTCTGGAGAAGACGAATTATCGTTGATTTCCCACTCCCCGTTTTCCCAACAATGCCCAACGTTTGTCCTTGTTTTAGTGTAAAATCAATATCCTGCAAAGCGTAATCGTTACTTTCAGGATATGAAAATTCTTCTATGGAGACGTCAATATCTCCAGTTGCTTTGTTATCGCTCTTTGCAATATCATCTGTAATATCTTGTTTTTCTGCTAATAATGAAGAAATTCGATCAAAAGAAGCACGTCCACGTTCAACGATATTAAATAGCCACCCAAACGCTAACATTGGCCAGATCAATAGGCCAAGGTATAAAGTAAAACTCGTTAATTGACCAATTGTCATTTCGTCAGCAATGACAAAACGTGCTCCAAAAACAACTGCTAAAAAATATGATATTCCGACGATCAAAGAAATGGTCGGATCAAATAATGCATCGATTTTAGCAACAGCTACGTTTTTCTCAACAACTTCATTTGATTTACCTTTAAATCGATTGATTTCATCCTTTTCTTGACCAAATGATTTTGCCACACGTACTCCCGTCACACTTTCTTGAACAGTATCATTTAATTCTGAAAAAGCGGACTGTGCTAAGTGAAATCGCTTATGTAAAAGCGTTCCATAGTAACTCGTTAAATAAGCCATAAAAGGCATCGGTATTAAACAGATCAGCGTCAATTTCCAGTTAATGGTCGCTGCCATCGTAATAATAACAAATCCACCCATCGTTAATGAATCAACTAACGTTAACACTCCTTGGCCAGCTGTCATTTGCACAGCTCGAATATCATTAGTTGCATGCGCCATTAAATCGCCTGTTCTGTGACGTTGATAAAAACGATGAGACATATTTGTAAAATGTTCATATAATCTATTTCGAAGCAACCTTGCTAATCGAATCGAAGCTCCAAAGATTAGAATTCTCCAAACAAACCGTAGTCCGTACGTAAGAATGCCAATTAACAACAAAACACCAACCCACATTAGTAAAATATTTGTTGTTAATGTTACATCTACTATGTGGTCCACTATGATCCCAACTATTAATGGAGGTGTTAATGTAAGAAGAGAAACAAGAGCTAACACAATAATGCCTAGCCCATACGATACTTTTTCTTTCTTAAAAAACCACCACAAATCTTTAAACACTTTCACTTTTTACACGACACCTCTCCTACCCAACGTTAGCCTTTCCTGCATTCCACCTTTAGAACAAACTCATTCGATTATACGACATACCTTGTTGTGATTCCTTTTCCCTTCGAAAAATAGTTTGTTGTGATACTATAGGCGACTAAAAGTAAATCGTATAAAAGTAGAAAAACACCCCAAACTTGAGGTGCTTGTCCATACAATTATTTAGATTGTTGTTTCTGCATCGCTTTCATCATTTGATTAATTTTCTTTTGCGATGGATTTTGTCCCATTTGCATCATCATGACACGGAGCATTTGCTCGTTAAATGGTGGGTTCTTTTTCAAATAAGACATCATCGTCTTACGTGCTATAAAGAAGCCAATTGCAATACCTGCTGCAACAGCTAGGGTGTACCCTAAAATATGAATCCACATAAGTCCAACGTCCTCCTTCGTGCTATCTAAACCTGTCGGGAAAATCCCGAATCAACCTTATCTATTATATCTTAATGACAAGAGATTTAAAAGCACTTCAGAAAAATATCGCTTGGCTTCTCATTAAACTTGTGTTGTTCTAAGCAAATCCTCTTGCTTTATAGGCTTTAACCAGCCATAGCGATGCTCTTCAATTGTAAATGCAAAAAAGGTTGGTTCACATTTCCTAAGGATTTCAAAGAACATGGTTTCTACATCAAACGACCCATCGGCTGTTAAGTAGAGTGCATCAGCACCAATTACAAGCTCTGCTTTAGAATCACGGTCAGGAATATCAATCACATGTGTATTTTTCTTTTTTTTATACCCCTCAATTTTCACAAGATCCTGTTTTAGTTTTTGTTGTAATAATAGGGCCGGTATTGGTTTGGTAATAAATTCAATTTGCTTTCTTAAAATTTCCTTTTGGCTCCCTCTCACTTTTTCATGCTCAAGAAAAAGATAAAATAACTTTGCTTCTTGTCCGTAATATTGACGAGCAACATCTTCTTCAAAAATATACAATTCATAATGTCTCATCATGGACACCCTCTCGCATTTTATTTTCTCTAGTATACGAGAACTCTAGTGAAATGATTGTCTGAAAGCGGAGCAGATAACCACTAATTTTGTCGAACAAAAAAACTGACTCAAAATGAGTGGGTTTTAGTACTAGATTTCAACTAAAACCCGACTAATGAGTCAGTTTTCATAAATTATTTTTGTAGTAATGCTTTAACTTTTGCTACAACATTCTCAACAGTGAAGCCATATTCAGCTAAAATCTTCTCAGCTGGAGCTGATGCACCGAATTGGTCGATTGCTAATACATCACCATGGTCCCCAACATATTTATGCCATCCTAATGGTGAACCCATTTCAATACCAAGACGTACTTTTACATCTGGTGAGATCACTTCATTTTTGTAAGACTGCGTTTGTTTCTCAAAACGATCCCAGCTAGGCATACTTACAACATCAGCATGGATGCCATCTTTCTCAAGAACAGCTTGAGCTTCTACTGCCAATGGAACCTCTGATCCAGATGCTAGTAAAAGAACATCGGTTGTACCACTAGATTTCGAAACAATATACGCACCTTTTTTAACACCTTCATACGCAAGCTCTGCTGTATGATCTAGTGTTTTTAAGTTTTGGCGTGTTAACACAAGAGCTGTTGGTGTATCCTTGCTTTCTAAAGCCGCCTTCCATGCTGCCACTGTTTCGTTGCTGTCTCCAGGGCGTATGACAGATAGACCTGGCATTGCACGCAATGCCGCTAGTTGCTCAACAGGTTCGTGTGTTGGTCCGTCTTCACCAACAGCAATACTATCATGAGTAAATACATAAATAACCGGTAACTTCATAAGAGCTGCTAGACGGATAGCTGGACGTAAATAATCAGAGAATACAAAGAATGTTGCTCCAAAGACTTTTACTCCACCATGAAGAGCCATACCATTTACAGCAGCTCCCATTGCAAATTCACGTACACCAAACCAAATGTTACGTCCTTCGTAATGATCACGTGAATAATCACCTAAATCTTTCATGTATGTTTTGTTAGAACCTGCAAGGTCAGCAGATCCACCAAACAATTCAGGAACTTTCTTAGCAAAAGCATTTAATGCTTCACCTGATGATGAACGAGTGGCAATACTTGATCCCGCTTCGTATACTGGTGCTTCTGAATCCCAACCTTCTGGAAGCTCCCCACTATTTGCACGCTCAAATTCAGCTGCTAACTCTGGGTAAGATTCTTTGTACTTGGCAAATAGTTCATTCCACTCTTCTTCTTTCTTCGCACCTTCTGCTTTTACTTCAGCAAACATTTCACTTACTTCAGATGGAATATGAAATTCTTCTTCATGTAGCCATTCATATGTTGACTTCGTTAAAGCTACTTCTTCTTTCCCTAATGGAGCACCGTGTGAAGCAGACTTTCCTGATTTATTAGGTGAACCGTAACCAATTACCGTTTTTACTTCAATTAAAGTTGGACGGTCATCTTGTTTAGCTGCTTCAATCGCTCGATTGATTTCATCTAGATCATTGCCATCCTCCACACGAATTACTTGCCACCCATATGCTTTATAGCGATCCTCTACACTCTCTGAGAAAGAGATATGCAAATCACCATCTAACGAAATATCGTTTGAATCATAAAGGACAATAAGACGGCCCAGCTTAAGATGAGCTGCTAAAGACGCAGCCTCTGCAGAAACACCTTCCATTAAGTCCCCATCTCCACAAATTGAATATGTATAATGGTCAACGATATTGAAATCATCTTTATTATATGTGCTAGCTAAATGACGCTCAGCCATTGCCATCCCCACTGCCATTGCAACTCCTTGTCCAAGTGGGCCTGTCGTTGCTTCTACACCTGGTGTATGACCGAATTCAGGGTGGCCTGGTGTTTTACTTCCCCATTGACGGAATTGTTGTAAATCCTCTAATGATAAATCATATCCTGTTAAATGTAACAAACTATAAAGAAGCATTGAGCCATGCCCTGCAGATAAAACAAAGCGGTCTCTATTAACCCACTCTGGATTTTCTGGGTTATGATTCATAAATTTTGTCCAAATACTATACGCCATAGGCGCTGCTCCCATTGGCATACCAGGGTGTCCCGAGTTTGCTTTTTCGATACTATCAATTGATAGTGTACGAATCGTATTAACTGCAAGTTGATCTACTATTTTCGTCATACTTTCTTTTCCCTACCCTTCCACAATATCTGATTTCTTTCTCTATTCTTTTACATCTTATACTGTATCCTTAAATTTCACAAGCATTCAGACAAATCTTTCATCATGCAAAAAAGTCTCTAAAGACTGAATTTAGAGACTTTTTAATGCATTGGATTATTTTTATTTTTTTTACTTTCTTTTAACGCATCTGGTGTTACATCATTGCCATTATCATCAACAACTGTAACCGAATGTAGGTGATTTTTAAACGATGCACGAAATGTTTGCAGATATTCTTTACGTAAAGACTGTTGCTCCTTTTCTTCTTGTTTCGTTAATCCACTTGTTTTAGCTCGTCTAGATAATTCATTAATTCTAGCTAGTTTTTCTTTTGAAAGCATAATGAGCACCTCTTTCTACCGATTCATCCACTTACTTTACCGTAACCGAATTCGGTTTTCAACTTAAAACAACCGGATTATTGCTCACTGCTTTTAGTTTCCGCTTTCTGATATTCTTGATAACGCCTATGAACTGTTGCTTTTGATATATCGTAGCCGAACCCTCTTAACGTTGCTGCAATATCATGAAAGGTTAGATCCATGTTTCGAAGCCTAACTACTTCTTCGATGGGAACCTCTTTTTTCGAACGACCCGCTCCAACACTATTTTTTATATTTCTCTCTGGCCTGTAACCGTTTTTTATTGCTTCTTTCATTCCACGTTTTATTTTGCTATTATGTAATTTTCTTTGAAACTCTTCTACAATAGACACAATCTCTAGCACCATTTCATCCGCTTCAGAAAGTCTTAATTCGCCATCAGCTTGGATTGTTAATACACGAACACTGAGTTTTCGTATTTGATGAAGAAGAGCTACCTTCGCATGTCCTCTTCCTAATCTTGTATCGTCTTGTATTAAAAGGATGTTTGCTTCACCTGTTTGAAAATAATCTAGTACTTGTAATATTCCCTCTCTATCAACATCATATCCACTAGCCTGTTCTTCAATAATATCAATAACTTGTATACCTTTGCTAACCGCTATCTCTTCTAACTCTCTTGCTTGCCTTTTCAGAGAAGATATTTGTTCCTTATTGTTCGTACTAACACGACAATAAATAACAGCTCTACTCATGGACTGTTCTCTCAAATACTGTAGCAACCATCAAGCTATATTCTTCATTCATTAAATTATTACTTACTTGTTGCTCACTATATACTTCTTTATCTTCTATTGATTCATGTGTAGGCGCAGATAAAATAATGGCCGCATACATAAATAATAATACAGCTACTGCTGCTAATATTATGAAAATTTCTTGTCCCGAAAAACGTCTAATCATTTCCTTCACCTCAATAAGAATGTTTGTTCGCTTATTATGATAATACGAACAATTGTTTGTGTCAATGGATTTTTAGAACAATTGTTTGCATTACATATGTTCGCATGGTACAATTTATCCAATTAGGAAACTTTGTGGGGTGTACATATGTCAAAACTATCAAAGCGCCAACTCGAAATACTAGATTTTATAAAAGTAGAAGTAAAAAAGAAAGGATATCCCCCTTCAGTCAGAGAAATTGGAGAAGCTGTAGGGCTTGCTTCTAGTTCCACTGTTCACGGACATCTGTCACGATTAGAGAAGAAGGGTTTTATAAGAAGAGACCCTACTAAACCAAGAGCGATTGAAGTATTAGACTTAGAAAATGAAACAGTACCAGTCCCAGATAAGAAAACAACATATGTACCAGTGCTTGGAAAGGTAACGGCTGGTCTACCTATTACGGCAATTGAAAATATTGAAGATTATTTGCCTCTTCCTGAACACCTTGTATCAGGTGACAATACGTATGTCCTTGTTATTCAAGGTGACAGCATGATTGAAGCTGGTATTTTTGATGGAGATATGGTCATTGTTCGCCAACAACAGACGGCAAATAACGGGGATATTATTGTAGCGATGACAGAGGAAGATGAAGCAACGGTAAAGCGTTTCTTCCGAGAAAAAGATTATATTCGACTGCAGCCGGAGAATTCTACAATGGCTCCTATCCTTCTTAAAGAGTGTACAGTGTTAGGTAAAGTCATTGGTGTATTCCGTACCATTCACTAAAAAAACCAAGCATGCCCCATAAGGGACATGCTTGGTTTTTACTTCAATTAGAAAAACAGAATCCTATTTGGACAGTTCCTCTGCTTCTTGTTGTTCCTTTTCTTTTCTTCTCTCTTTTAAATAAGTAAGAAGTACAAATGTCATGACTAACGCACTGACAATGACCATTCCATAACCACCTGTACCTTCGTTAAAGAGTATGCGAAACACGCTTCTTAGGAAAAACATTACTGATAATACATACATGATTAACAACACAGTCTTTTTACTCATTATAAACACCCCTATACTTAATTATTAGTGATAACCCAGAAGAAAACAATATAGAATTCCTGTTTTTACAAGCCTTCAATAACCATTTTTTGGTTAAATTTTAAATGATTGTCATATTACAGCTAAATTGGGTCATTATATAATTAACATGGTTCTGTATATCACTCCACGAAAAACATCTAAACCATGTAAGCCCCTGCAAATGCAGGGGCTGTTTAAAATTTTAATGAAGTTTATGTTTTTCTAATACCTCTTTTTGCTGAATACCTTTTTTACTAATATAATTATTTTTCCATCCTGCCCAAATAAAATAAGCCCCTGAAATAACAGCAACAACATCATTTATAAATTGTTCTGAAATAGTTTGATACCCAAGTAAATTTAAAACAGTATTAATAACTGCAAATATTAAAATTGTAAAGCGACTTATTGATGCTTTATCCATTTGAACTCCTCCCTTACATGACTGGTACATGTTCATTTAGAGCTAGTCTATGTCTGGAAAAAGATGAAAATGACCTTTTGTTGTAGTTGAAGTTTAGGGTCAAGCTATTTTTTTTGGATTTCTTTGTCACTTTTTATAGTCTTGCATAGGCTAACGTATACATTTTTTTTAGAGGTATATTTCCTCACTACTCTATGATTTTGTGAATATTCCTAGAGAAAGGTGGCTATTACATGTATTATTATGGTTATGATTCAGGATATGGATATGGGAGTCCCGTTATTACTACGAATGAGGTGGCTGGCGGCAGTACATTTGATTTAATATTAATTCTTGTTTTGTTTATTTTATTAATTATTGTGGGAGCTTATTTTGTTCTGTGATGATTAAGCAACAAAATTATTAAAGGGTTATCCAATAAGGTCAAAAAAACGACCTTTTGTGATAACCCTTTTAATAAGATTTATTCTTGATGATTATGATGTTTTTTATCCCATTTAGGAACGAAGCCATTTTCCTTTAACTTGTCATAATGCTTGTCTATATGAGAAATGATTTTCTGACCTTTTTCTTCTGTAAATACACCATATTCAACATATTTAGTAACGATCTCTTTCTTCTGATCAAACAAGTCCTTATGTAATCCAGCCATTTCAGTCTTTTGCTCTTCTGTTAATTTTACATCAGCAGGCCCTTCCGCACCAACTGCCGGCATCACCCCTGCAGACAATACGACCGAAACAAACAAACCTAACATAACTTTTCTCAACAAAACCATCTCCTTTTTACTATTTAAATTTAGCGTTTGTAAGAGAACCATATTTATCCTTTTAAGGTTCGATTTACATACTTTTTCACAAATTTCTTTTCCCCAAAAAAAACCCTCAACACCAATAGTGTCAAGGGTTTGATCATCTTAATAGTTTTGCATATATTGGTCACGTTCCCATGGATGTACTTGAGTTCTAAACATATCCCACTCAATTTCTTTTGCTTCTACAAAGTTTTCAACTGCATGCTCTCCAAGAGCTTTTACAAGAACATCGTCCTTCACAAGAGCATCAATTGCTTGTTTTAATGTAGCTGGAAGATCATCAATGCCTTCTTCCTCACGCTCTTCTTTGCTCATGATGTAGATGTTCCGGTCTGTTGCTGGTGGCGGAGTTAATTTCTTCTTAATTCCGTCTAAACCTGAAGCTAACATAACTGCCATAGCTAAATATGGGTTTGCAGCTGGATCTGGACTACGAACTTCAACACGAGTACTTACGCCTCTTGAAGAAGGAATACGAATTAATGGGCTACGATTACGCATTGACCATGCAACATAAACTGGAGCTTCGTATCCAGGTACAAGACGCTTGTATGAGTTAACAATCGGGTTAGTAATTGCCGTAAATGCTTCGGCATGTTCAAGGATTCCTGCTAAGAACTGCATAGCTGTATCACTTAATTGTGATTCTGTTCCTTCGTCATAGAATACATTTCCTTCTTTTGTGAACAATGACATGTTCAAGTGCATACCTGAACCATTCACTCCGAATAATGGCTTTGGCATAAATGTCGCATGAAGGCCATGTTTACGTGCAATCGTTTTTACAACTAACTTAAATGTTTGAATATTGTCGCATGCTGTAACAGCATCTGCATATTTAAAGTCAATTTCATGTTGACCAGGAGCCACTTCATGGTGTGATGCTTCGATCTCAAAGCCCATATCTTCAAGCTCTAATACGATATCACGACGGCAGTTTTCCCCTAAGTCTGTTGGAGCTAAGTCAAAATAGCCACCTTTATCATTTAACTCTAATGTCGGCTCGCCATTTTCATCATTCTTAAATAAGAAAAACTCTGGCTCAGGTCCGATATTAAATGCTGTATAACCCATTTTTTCAGCTTCTTTTAACACTCTTTTTAAGATTCCACGTGGGTCTCCAGCAAATGGTGTTGGTTCTTCTCCTGGTTTTCCTGGAAGATATACATCACAAATTAGACGTGCAACCTTCCCTTTTTCAGGTGTCCAAGGGAAAATAACCCATGTATCTAAATCAGGGTATAAATACATGTCCGACTCTTCAATACGAACGAAGCCTTCAATTGAAGAACCGTCAAACATCATCTTATTATCTAGTGCCTTTGTTAATTGAGTTACCGGGATTTCTACATTCTTAATTGTGCCAAGTAAATCCGAAAATTGAAGACGAATATAGCGAACATTCGATTCTTCAGCAATCCTTAAAATATCTTCTTTTGTGAACTTTGCCATTTTATGTACTCCCCTTTCAAAACTTAAATATATTAGAAAAACAAGTCGCAAAGGCCTTGTTTCTTCTTCCAATAAAAAGCTAGTCAACTATTATGCACAGTGAATCTATTTCAAGTTTAATGTTACTAGATGCACTGTATACTGTCAACTTTATGTAACGGTGCCAAACTTTGTGTTCTAAGTACTACGAACACTTTTGTCACTCGCTTTAAACCATAATTGAATCAATCGCTTGTAATACAGCAATTTTGACATGTTCATAGGTTAGACCACCTTGAACATAGGCAACATATGGTGGCCTAATCGGTCCATCTGCCGTTAATTCAATACTGGCTCCTTGAATAAACGTACCAGCAGCCATAATGACGGGATCATTGTAGCCCGGCATAGCACTTGGTTGTGGGGAAACATGTGCATTTACTGGTGATGCAGCTTGAATTGCTTGACAAAAAGCAATCATTTTCTCAGCTGAGGGAAATTTAACGGATTGTATTAAGTCCGTTCTTTTTTCATGCCATTTAGGCGACGTGTTCATACCTATCTTCTCCAAAATTGCAGCTGAAAATACAGCACCCTTTAAAGCTTGCGAAACAATATGAGGGGCTAAGAAAAAACCTTGATACATTTCCAGTAAACTGTATAGACTTGCCCCTCCTTCAGCACCAATTCCTGGAGCTGCTAATCGATATGAAGCAAGTTCAACAAGATCACTTCTCCCAACTAAGTATCCACCTGTTTTTACAATACCACCACCTGGGTTTTTAATTAAAGAACCGGCCATGATATCTGCACCTACTTCACAGGGCTCAATTGTTTCTACGAACTCCCCATAACAATTATCTACAAACACAATGACATTTTCTTTAATCGATCGAACAAACTGAATCATTTCTTGGATTTGTCCAATTGTAAAGGAAGGCCGTTCCCCATACCCTTTCGAACGTTGAATTCCAATCACTTTCGTTTTGTCGGTTATTAAATTACGGATTTTCTCTTCATCAATCCAGCCTGATTCCATTAATGGAACTGCATCATAACCAATTTGGAATTCCTTTAACGATCCATTTCCATTACCACGAATTCCTACAATTTCTTCTAACGTATCATACGGCTTCCCTGTTATGTATAGGAGATCATCTCCAGGTCTAAGTACACCAAATAAGGCAGTTGCAATCGCATGTGTCCCCGAAATAATTTGAGGGCGGACCAAAGCCGCCTCTCCACCAAAAACTTCTGCATAAATCGATTCTAACGTATCTCGCCCTACATCATCATACCCGTATCCAGTAGATGGTGTGAAATGAAAATCAGCTACTTGATGGTTACGGAAAGCTTTCATGACCTTTGCCTGATTATGAAGAGTAACCTCTTCTATTTCTTGGTGATGCTCCCTTATTTGCTGCTCTACTTCTTGTGTGATTTGATCAAGCTTTTTCTGGTGCTTTAACTTCAACATACTTAGTCCTCAACTTTCACTTTCTTTGGTTCAATAATTGAACGAATGGCCAGTTCATGTCCTAATGCAGTAGTTGGAATAACATAGCCTTGAATATCATAATGCTCTGTTTCTTCATTCCACTCTTGCTTCTTAATAATCGTTGATTCACGACATCTAGAAAGTAAACTTCCCTCCTCTGCCTTTAATAAAACATGGTATTCTGTCATTTGCTCCATTAATTTTTCTTCAATGGCTTGTTTTAAGCTGTCGAGATCATCTTTATCGAATGCACTAATCTCAATGGAATCTTCATCATGTGTTGGAAAGAAGTTCGCATCTTTTTGTTCACTTTTATTATAAACAATTAATTGTGGAATGTTTTCTGAATCTAATTCCTGAATTAATTCTTTCACCGTTCGCTCATGTTGCTCGTAATCAGGGTTTGAGCTGTCCACTACATGTAAAAGTAAATTAGCTTCCTGCAGCTCTTCCAACGTAGAACGAAACGCTGCAACAAGAGTCGTAGGTAAATCTTGAATAAATCCAACGGTATCTGACAAAAGAATTTTCATACCACTTGGTAAATTAAATTGTCTTGTTGTTGGATCAAGTGTAGCAAACAATTGATTTTCTTCTAATGTATCCACTTCTGCTAAGCGATTTAAGATCGTTGATTTACCAGCATTTGTGTAACCGACGATCGCAACTTGAAATGCTTCATTTTGTTTTCTACGCTCCCTGTAACGCTGACGATGTCCAACAACCGCTTCTAGTTGATGTTTAATTTCATCCATTCTTCGGCGAATGTGACGGCGGTCGCTTTCGAGCTGTGTCTCCCCAGGCCCTTTTGAACCAATTCCTCCCCCTTGTCTTGACAAGGCTAAACCTTGTCCTGCAAGTCGTGGAAGTAAATAGGAAAGCTGCGCTAGTTCTACTTGAAGCTTCCCTTCTCTCGATCGCGCGCGTGAGGCAAATATATCTAAGATTAATTGAGTTCGATCAATAACCGTTTTCTTCGTTCTGGTATGAACATTTCGTATTTGACTCGGAGAAAGTTCATCATTAAAAACAATCGTATCTACGTCCTTCTCATCTAAGAGGACTTGTAATTCATCAACTTTTCCTCTTCCAATATAAGTAGAAGGTTCAGGCTTTTGACGCTTTTGTGTAATCGTTCCAACAACGGTCCCTTTTGCTGTTTCGACTAAACTTTTCAATTCTTCCATTGAATTATCAAAAGCGATGTCATCTGTTTCAAATTGACACCCGACTAGGACAACGTTCTCCGTTTCTTTATGATTAATCTCCTGCAAGAATATCCACTTCCTTTGTTTTTCGATCTTACCTTTATTTTGTCCATCGAAGACGTTCATACGCATCATACCATGAACTAGAAGAAAATAGAAAAGACAAATCAAAGTCTGGCATTTGACAAGAAAAAGCCAATCAACCAAGTTTCGGTCGATTGGCTTTTCGTTAGTTCAATTTCACATGGGAAGAATGAAATTTAAAATCCTCGCGTTTCATCGTAAGGAGAGATTCTCGATCATACGCATTCTCCTTTAGCAATCTTACTGCCTGCATTCTGATCGCTTCCTCAATAATATTTCTAATGTATCTCCCATTGCTAAATGTCCGCTCTTGTTCATACCTAATTCTCCTTATATGTTCACGTATATGAATTTCTCCATCTGTCGTTAACTCATACTCGCGTTCAGCTAACATTCTCCTTACCATTTCCATTAATTGATCCGTCGTATAGTTAGGAAAATCAATCGCAATCGGAAATCGTGACGGCAAACCAGGATTGAGCGATAAGAAATACTCCATTTCTTTAGAGTAACCTGCCAAAATTAAGACAAAGTCATGTTGATGATCTTCCATCGCTTTAACTAACGTATCTATAGCCTCTTTCCCAAAATCTTTTTCGCCCCCTCTAGCTAATGAGTAGGCCTCATCAACAAAAAGCACACCACCGCTAGCCTTTTTTAGGACCTCTCTCGTTTTTTGGGCTGTATGACCAATATATTCTCCAACTAAATCTGCTCTTTCCACTTCCAAAAAATGTCCTTTTGCAAGCACTCCCATTTGGTGAAGAAAATCTGCAATAATTCTTGCAACTGTTGTTTTTCCTGTTCCAGGATTCCCCTTAAAAATCATATGAAGCACTTGTTTACTTGCTTTTAAACCGAGCTC
Source organism: Halalkalibacter sp. HAAS-P013 (assembly GCF_056619925.1). Classification (NCBI taxonomy): domain Bacteria; kingdom Bacillati; phylum Bacillota; class Bacilli; order Caryophanales; family Bacillaceae; genus Halalkalibacter; species Halalkalibacter sp. HAAS-P013. The sequence goes on along the minus strand of NZ_JBWQTU010000004.1, from coordinate 220,283 downwards.
TTCACGTCGTTGGTTAATATAAATCCAAGCATAAATTTCATTCACAAGACGCTTCACTTCTTCTAATCCAACATATTCTTCAAGTTTTTCTTCAAAGCGGGTTAAAATATCATGTTCTTCTTTTTCTAAATCTGTTTGAAAAAGAGATTCATTTTTGCCCATCTTTTCAATTGGTTTATGATTTAATACGACATTAATACGTCCTCTTTTTTTGGAGTTAACCGGGTTACTCATGATGCACACCCCTTTGTTGTTCCGTTTAAGCACCAATTTGTCTTTTTTTATACTATACGCAAAAATAGGCGAACATGTGACAATCGCCTAGTGAAGTTGTTCAATAAATAGCTAAATTACATGCCCCTCCTTTTTGTCTATCTTTACCATCTTACGCATGACGAAAAGGAAGGATTCCAAATTATTAATTGTACCGCCATTTCAATCAATACTTATAAACACTATATGTCATATGTATTGCAAAGGTATTTTCGCTTTCATCCGCACATAAAATGAACTAAATTCGTCTGTACCCTTTCCTAGCTTCTTCTAACAAAAGGCTACAGATTTATTTCCAGGTAGACTTTACTTCACCAACCTTTTTCTATATTATATAAAACGTAATGATTACTATTATCAAAGGAGGTTAATTGTAATGGCTAAGAAATCAAAAGTGGCAAAAGAACTTAAGAGACAAGAACTTGTTGCTCGCTATGCTGAAAGAAGAAGAGAGTTAAAAGAAAAAGGTGACTATATTGGTCTCAGTAAACTCCCAAGGGACTCTGCACCTAGTCGCTTAACAAGACGATGCGAGATGACAGGTAGGCCACGTGGTGTTCTTCGTAAATTTAAACTCTCTAGGATTGCATTTAGAGAGCTTGCTCATAAAGGGCAAGTTCCTGGTGTGAAAAAATCTAGCTGGTAAGGCAAATGAGCAAAAGGATGTGGAAGGTGTGGAAAGGAAAAGATCTCTTACAATTATTACAGGCTTCTCCTTAAAAGAAAAAGCTGAGCTTATAAAGAAGATAAAAGGTGACACTCAAAACAATGTGAGGGTCATTCTCTTTCGTCCAACAGACATTGAGTTTGTCAGAAATCTAGATGATACCTTTTTACTTACACAGTTCATTAGCGAAGTTGTTCATGATGTTGAGATCAATACATTTTTCAATCTACTAGAAACACTAAAAAAGGAAGCTCAAAATAAGAATACAACTAATATTATTGTGGATGTTTATCCCGTCTCTGATATTCACTCTTTTTTTGAGGGCTTAACTATGGGAATTAAAAAATGGTTCCTTACGTCTCACATTCACGTTATTGATACAAGGGAGTTTTGGTTTTCATATTTCTCAGAACACGAAATCATTATTAATACCGATTCCGCCCTGGCCACTTCTTATACGATAGGAGAAACTCTCATTAATCAGTTGGAATTAGCTGACTCAATTGTTTTGATGAATGGAGAACAGCTTTCACATGAACGAATGGGTGAATTATTGATGTTCATACGAAGCTTACAACCTAAAGCGTTAATAAATTTAGTTGAAGAGTTTGACTGGCATATGAATAATAGGAAGACTGCTTTTGATACAAAAGCAGCCTCTTCCCTATATACACATCAAATTGAATTATTTTCATCAAGAAATCAACTGAAAGTCATCGGACAACATGGGATTGATACATTTATTTATCAGAGCTTTTCGCCAATCGATTTTACTCGCTTAGAGTCGAGTTTTTCTAAGTTCCCAAATGAGGTCTTTCGAATGAAAGGAAGGTGCTATAACCCCATTGCACAAGAATTTTATTCTATTTCACAAGTAGGTTCTTCGATCCAAGTTGACACAACTGAAATAGATTCTTCAACATCATTAGGGATATTAACAGAGTTTCTATTCATTGGAACCGATATCGATCAGTCTGCCATTCGAACTTTATTAGATCGTTGTCTTTACAATTCAAATAATTATTGTAGCTTATTAGTTTAAGGGTACACATATGGATCTATTGGGGGTTGAATTTCTTGCCAATTGCTAACATTAATAATAGCAATTAGGTTCCGATCATCTTTTCTTACATTCAATTCCCCTTTTACACGGATCCATGTATTTTCTTGGATTCCTAATGAATCTCCGCTTTCGATAACAAGTCCGGTTGCATGAGCGTCCGCAACACAATGGGTTACTAGAAACCTTGTAATGACTGTGTGATTTTTTGAATGAAAATCATCCTCTAATATAAAACCTTCCAATTCAATTGGCTTTCCTACAAAATTTTCGGGATAAGTTGTGACAACACTTATATAGCTTGCAAAATTATGATTATCAAAATAGAGTACAGGCTGATTTAACATTTCTTGTACTCTATGATCCACTTTTGCTTCTATTAGCTTATGGTCTACCAAATGACCATGATCATGGGTTGAATAGCTAACCCCACGCTTGAGTGCTTCCTCTGCACCAAAATCTTTGTAAGGAAGAAGAAACCCATTTAGAAGAGGAATGGTGATTAGACCGTAAGCAAATAAAGCTCTAAGCGAAAACCCTCCTTCACCCGAGTCATGATTACATCCCCAAGGTCCACACTCGCTATGGTCATGTTCATTTTGTGATGTAGTAAAAATACGAGGTACTTGTACAAAAAATAAAAACAAAAAAATTACGGAAGCTATTTGACTGAAATAGAGATAATCAGGATTAATAAAGCGAGTAATCTCCCCACTCTCATGTAATATGAAAATAAACACAGCAAAGAGCAATAACACGAAAGCCTTTATCACTTGCCTTACTTGTATATGTATAATCGTCTCTCCCTCCTTCTAAATCCATGGATGAACGAAAAGTAAAACCCCTAATACTGCACCTGTTATAACCACCATAAGAACAAGAACAAAACGAATATTAAATACTGCCATCATCATGATTGTATTTTTCAAATCAAGCATCGGTCCATAAATTAAGAAGCCGAGCAATGAGGTTTGTGGAAAGAGATGTCGGAATGAGGCGGCAATAAAAGCATCAGCTTCTGAACATAAAGAAAGTAAATAAGCCAGACCCATCATAATAATTGTTGAAGCAAGAATCCCCTCCCCTAAACCAAGAATGGATTTAGTCGATACATAGGTCTGAACAAATGCAGCTAAAATAGCGCCCATTATTAAGAACTTGCTCATATCAAAAAATTCATCAATCGCATGTTCGAACATCGCCTTTATTCTCTTCCCAATTGGTTGCTTGGAAACCGTCTGTGCTTGCATAGCAACAGATACCTTGTTTCGTTTTAATTGATTTGACCTGAAAAGAATACAAATAACTCCAGCAATAAGGATCGCAATGACCAACCCTAATCCCATTCTTAGAAGAGCCATCTTGAGATCCTCACCAAAAGCCATATAGGTGGAGAAGACCACAATTGGATTAATCAATGGACCCGTTAAAAGAAACCCTACTCCAGCGAAAAGAGGAACGCCTTTAGCAATTAAACGGCGCACGATAGGGACAATCCCACATTCACAAGCTGGGAACAAAGCACCAATGAAACAACTTGCAATGACAGCTAATAATTTATTTTTGGGAATGAGCCTTTGAAGGTGCTCTTCTGTCACAAAAACTTGAATGATTCCGGCAATAAAAACACCTATTAAAACAAATGGGATGGCTTCTATTAATATAGATAGAAAAATCATATTAAAGGTTAGCAATGACTCTGGAAGAAACAAATTACTTATTGTTAATCGGTCATTAAAAACTATTATCAAAACCGCGATTCCAAGAAGAATAAAACCAATTACTTCTGTAAGATTATGTTGAGTCCGCATTTATATAAAAGTCCTCCATCTTTTGTTTATTCAAATATATGCGGACAAGATGTAAACATGTACACAAATCATAATAGTTACGTTTTAATAGCAGTGTAAAAAATACATCTATTTTCTTTTTTGTTTGATGAATAAAAAAACGTCAGGATGAATAAAAAATCCTAACGTCTTAGCTATTATGATGACGCACCTGCTTTTTGAACGATCCGTCCCCATTCCTTCTTAATTTCTTCCTCATTCAACTCGATGCCAATAAGAACTAAGTAGGGATCTCCAGTGTAAGACGAGCGCTCCCAATTTACTCGTTTCATAACATGCTGCATAAGGTATGTACCATCCCAAAGAGATAAATATCCTTTTGCACGTAGAAGGTTCGACTTCCACTTTTTGAGAAATGTTTCAATTTCAGCTGTATTGGTTGGGGAGGCTAGTTTCAGTGTAATGCTATTGATACGAGAAAAAGAGTGATGGTGAGAATGATTGTGATGATCGTGAGGTTCCCCCTTAATTCGCACTTTTATGGTATGCTTTGGAGACTTTAGTTGATTCAATAATGGATTTAAATCGATATTACTATAAGTTGAGAAGAAAACTCTCGACGTTGAATTTTGTTTTATTAAGACCTTGTATATTTTTTGCTTTTTTGATTCTGACACTAAATCGGTCTTATTTACAATGAGTAAGTCAGCCACTTCTATTTGTCTCCTAGTTGTCTTCACTAATTCACGATCCGACTCAAACAAACTATTGTAAGATAGAATATGTTCAGCATCAATTAACGTAATTACTTTTTCTAAATACACAGTATTAATTAATGCTGGTTCTGTTAAAGAATCAGCAACTTCTTCTGGATTTGCAACACCCGTTAATTCAATAAAAATAACATCAGGCTTCAATGCGATGAGCTTTTCCATACTATGAGCGACTTCACTTTTTTTACTACAGCAAATGCATCCATCTAACAACTTTTCTATTATTTTACTTTTACCAGAAAGACTCACACCATCTGTATCTGTTTTGCCGATTTCATTCATCAAAACAGCAGCCGATAGATTTCTCACATCACACTCTTGAAGTAATCGCTCTAACAGTGATGTCTTTCCACTTCCTAAAAACCCACTCAATACAAATACTGGTATCTTAGACATCTTTTCAACCTCCTATTTGCTTACGATCTACTTATACTTACAATCAACAAATCGTAATTATTACCATTTATGTTCCCTACCACCTTACGACTTCTGTAAGATCCATTTGAATGGATCTTCTAACCCTTTCCAATCTGTTGTAAATTCAGTATCTGTTAATAGGCAATCATCTAGTTCTTTCGTTATTTCACCGATGTCAAGGTCTGTTCCTATAAACACAAGTTTTGTATGTCTGTCACCATATTCAACATCCCAATCGTTTAATACATGAGGATTTTCCTTTAGTATTTGTTTTTGCTCTGCTTCAGGAAGGCTGGCCACCCAGTAGGAAACTGGCTCAATGGTTACAGACGTTCCGGCTTGAGACATTAATAAGGCTAGATTATTTCTAGTTGCACACCAAGCTATTCCTTTGGCTCTTACAATGTTAGTTGGCATATTGTTGATCCAGTTATGAAAGCGTACCGAGTGAAATGGTTCCCTCCTCATATAAACAAAAGAGGAAATCCCATACTCTTCTGTTTCTGGAGTATGTTGCTCGTGCCCCGCTGTCAATTCACGAATCCATCCAGCTGAATTGCTAGCTTCTTCAAAATCAAACAAATGTGTATTTAGGATCTCGCTAGGCTCAACCTCAGCTTTAACAGAGCGAATGATCTTTGCTTTTGGTTGCAATGTTCTTAGTACGGTTTCAAGTTTTTCTAACTCTTGCTCTGATATGAGGTCACACTTATTCAAAATAAGAACATCACAAAACTCTATTTGATCGATTAGTAAATCAGCAATCTCTCTTGTATCATCCTCACCTATTGATTCTTTCCGGTCGAGTAAGCTATCTCCTGAACGAAAATCATGCCAGAAACGATTCGCATCAACGACAGTCACCATCGTATCTAAACGGCAGAATTTTGTTAAATCAATATTTAATTCTTCATCTATATATGAAAACGTTTGTGCAACCGGAGTTGGTTCACTAATTCCAGTTGATTCAATGACGATATAGTCAATATTTCCTGCCAGAGCCAATTTCTTTACTTCAATTAACAAATCTTCTCTCAATGTACAGCAAATGCACCCATTAGACATCTCAACCAACTTTTCTTCTGTTCTAGATAATTCGCCACCTTGCTTCACTAGTTCCGCATCAATGTTAATCTCACTCATGTCGTTTACGATGACCGCAACTTTTAATTCTTCACGATTTTTCAAGATATGATTTAATAAAGTTGTTTTCCCAGACCCAAGGTAGCCACTTAATACTGTGACTGGAATGATTTTATTCATAAATACCTCCTACACACGAACAAATCGTAATGATTACTATTATCACATTCTAAACCGTGTCTCACATATTGTCAAAAGATTTTCTTAAATATGTTTGAACTTCCTTTTCTACGGACAAGATAAAAAAATCAATTTTATATTAACAAGAAAGGATGATCGAAAATGGAACAAGAGCATCATATTCATGAAAAACATCCCCACAAGCACAGCGTGGCATGTGGTCATACAAAGATTAAGCATGATGATCATATTGATTACGTACACAATGGTCACCTTCATCATGAACACAATGGTCATTGGGATGAGTGCAAAATCCCTGTATCAGAAACAAACCCTAATGAGTGTATGCCTATGAATTGTGGTTGTACTCATGATGAAGATTGCGGTCATGAGCTAGTCCCTCATGGAGATCATATGGATTATTTAGTTAATGGACGCTTGCATCATGTACATGGTGATCACTGTGACGATCATGGACCTGTAGAATTGGTAAGCGTTCAATAAAATACAAATTAATTATGAAGCTAATTATTACCCCTAACGAACAACAAACAAGGGGATCACCCCTTGTTTGTTGTTCGTTATTTAATTTTTTTTGATAATCCGTTCCATACATAATGGACCTCTTCTGCAACCTCAGCAGCATCTTGCGCAACCCATCCAGTAAGATCCCTTACCATTCTCTCATCTTTTTGCAAAGGGACAATTCCTCTGCCAATTTCTAACATAATAAGAACGATTTCACTCGCTCTTTTCCGTTCTTCTTCTTTTAATAACCTAAGAAAAGATTGCATGTTCCTACGGATATCATTACTATTTTTTTTATTGTTCAACTCTTCAGCTAACCAGTTTTCCCACCCTTCCATTACTAACGTTGAATCTTTTTCCCACTTTAAGTCCCATTTCGATACTGAATCACCATCGTATGCAGACAACCAACTGCATTTTGTCATCATTCCTCTTACAATTTTTCTTTTCCCTGAAAAGGCACCTCCGATAATGAGTTGCATACCCATTCTCCTTTCACCCAAACTAACGACAACTTAATCCCTTGCCCATGTTTTACTGTAATATTCCAAAAGGGATGAGCCGGTACCATTTTAGACACAAAATAACGAATGACCCCTCCATGAGTCATAATGAGAATTTGCTTTTTAAAATTTGTCTTATTTTCTAGTAATCTCTGAAATAATTCATCAAAGAAAGAGTTGATTCTAGCTTTAAAACTTTCACCTGACTCTCCTCTTGGTGTACTATACTGTTCCCAATTATCGAGCCAATTTTGATAGCTAGATTTATGTTTTAACTCTTCGTAGGTTTTCCCTTCCCAATCGCCAAAGTTCATTTCCCTTAACCTTGTATCAACATAAGCGTGCGAAGACAGGTTTAAACACGTCAATGTTTCTTGGCAACGACGTAGATCACTTGTAAATACATGGTCAAATTTTATATTCTTTAACTCATCTTTTAGCTCTGTTAACTGATCTAGTTCGCTCTTGATTACTTCTCGGTCAGTATGCCCTAAATACCTTTTCTGTTGATTCCAATCCGTTACGCCATGGCGAACGAAAAATAAATCCAGGTGATGACAAGTCCCCATAGTTCTCCTCCTTCAATAGCTGTGCCTAGTAAGTCCCCATTTGTTCCTTTAAATCGATGCTTGATCCACAGGCCAAACACAACGATAAATAAAAAATATGCGGGAATGAAAAAGAGAAAATCTTGGAAGAAAAATAAGATCAGTGCAATAGGAACAGCAGCATACAAACTATCTAGCCAATTTAAGCTTTTCTTCCACTCCCATGCTAACCCCTGTTGTTTTGCCGTTGGGAGAAAAATCATTAATATTACAGCACCTAAACGAGAAAAAGCTAAAATAAAAAGGAAAGCATAAATAGCCACCTTCGATTCGAGCAAAACGTAAATGATCAGCATTTTCCATGCCAGTAAAAATATAAGCGCAATAATACCAAAGCTTCCTACATGGGGGTCTTTCATAATCTCCCACTTCTTCTCAAGCGGAGCATTTGAACCTACTGCATCAGCGACATCCATCCAACCATCTAAGTGCAATCCACCTGTGAGCCAGACCCATACAGTAAGAACAAGTAAAGTCATCATACTTATAGGAAGATATGATTCAAATGACCATATCAAGACGAGTATCAGCTGGCCTAATACAATACCAACAAGAGGATAACATCGAATTGCCCATTTACTTGTTTGTTTGTTCCAAGGACACTGAAAAGGCACGGGTAATCGTGTAAGAAATTGAATCGCAAGCATAAACCCATACATCATGTGTTTCATCGTTCTTCTCCCTTCCAGTAAGTTGGAAGTCCTGCAATGACTTGAATAGCCTGGTCTGCTTGTTCAACAATGATCTTATGTATTTGTTGCAAAGCATATATATATGTCAGTACTTCTTTGGAAGAATGAGGGAGCCCTTCATTTACTTCATTGGAAACAAAAACAAGATGAAGTTGCTTTTCTTTTGCAATGGCTAACCAGACGTTAACCATATCATTCGTTTTTTTCATACTATATTCTAAGTCGAACATAACATTACTTAACCATATCGTTAAACAATCAATTAGTATAACATCTTCTTTATTACAATGTATAAGAAACGATGTGAAGTCATAAGGCTCTTCAATCGTCTCCCACTCTTTTACTCTTTCTTTTTGATGAATTTGGATACGTTCTTCCATTTCAGCATCACTTTTCTTAGAAGTTGCTATGTAATATAAGCGTCCTTTTTTGTTTTCTTTTTGTCCCTTTATAAAAGTTGAAACAGCTAAATGCTCAGCCAATTGACTTTTACCAGAACGAGCACCGCCAGAAATAAAAATAATCACGATTCATTTCTCCACTTCTTAAGAACATAGACTAGCTTTTCATTTTCTTCCTTTGACCTAATCGCAATTCGTATGTACTCTCCATTAAGTCCTTTAAAATTATGAGTGTGCCTCGTTAATATTCCATAGCGTAATAAAAATTGAAAGAGCTCATTTGTATTTTTCTTCTTATCCTGCAAGATATAAAAGTTTACTCTTGATGGATAAATATGAAAATCCAAATCCGTTAAACTCTTAAACACATATTGAGATTGTTCCTTTAGCCATCCTTTTGTCTTCTCAACAAACGAAGTATCTTCTAGTAGTTTTGGAACAATAGCATCCGCTAACGAGTTAATACTCCATGGAATTTGCTCTTCCTTTAATGCGTTAACTAATTTAGAATTCGCCATAATATATCCAATTCTAAGTCCAGGAATCGTATACATTTTCGTTAAGGAACGTAATAAAATTAAATTGGAGTACTTAGACAACCAACTAGAAAGAGAAGGAATAGAGGATGGCAGGAAATCTACAAATGCCTCGTCGACTACTATGGTCGTCCCCGTTTTTTTCCCTTCTTCTAAAAGAAGGTGTAAATCTTCCTCTTTCACAACCGTCCCTGTTGGATTATTAGGGCGACATAAAAAGATAACATCTGTTTTTGTAAGCTTTTCAAGAATAGATTTTAACGGTAACTGAAATTGATTTTCCGACTCATAAAAGACATCATTCACATCAATATGATAATGGTGACACGCTCGCTCGTACTCCATAAAGGTTGGATGAACAATTAAGGCTTTCCCTTTTTCAAAATATTTAGCTACTAAAAAAATCGCTTCCGCTCCACCGTTCGTTAATAGAAGCTGACTTTCTTCCACTCCTTCATGATAAGCTAAAGAACTGCTGCTACTAAAGTACGTGGGTTCTGGGTAGCGAGTAATTGTATCGTAATGTTTATTTAATACTTCTTTTAACCAAGGTGGAGGTCCAAGGGGATTTAAATTGGCACTGAAATCTAGTAACTTCATATCCTTCTTCATGTTAAAGAGTTGTTTGATCGTTTCTGGCTGTCCGCCATGATTGGGCCACTTCATTCTTTCACCTCATTTAATTTATCTAATCAAATATAGAATGCACACGCCGATCAAGAAAAATATGATCCACCCTCCATGCATATATAAAATCGATTTTCCTATATCGTTCCGGACTAACTCTCTTAACGATTCTCCCATTGGCGCTCTTACAGATTTGACTCCGCTATAATAATTGATTCCACCTAATTGAACTCCTAGTAACCCAGCAACCATTGCTTCAGACCAGCCACTGTTTGGACTCGGGTGTTTTCTTGCATCTCTCCATGTTATTTTCCAACCATGAATTTTTTTTGATCCTTTGACAAAAAAGGAAGAAAGCCACATAGTAAGGGCTGTTACTCTCGCAGGTATCCAGTTTACCACGTCATCTAGCTTGGCTGATGCCCATCCAAATTGCTGATACCTATCATTTTTGTATCCAACCATTGAATCTAACGTATTAATCGCTCGATACACCATTGCCAAAGGTGCACCTCCAATAATAGCCCAGAATAATGGAGCAGTGATGCCATCGACTGTATTTTCTGCCACAGTCTCAACCGTTCCTCTGACTACTTCACTCTCGGACAAATTTTTCGTATCACGTCCAACAATCATACCAAGGTTTCTTCTTGCTTCCTCTAAATTCCCATCAACTAAAGGTGTTAAAACATTTAACGCAGCTGAACGAAGACCTTTTATAGCAATTGTTGTTGAAATGAAGTATACTTCGACTATAACACCAACAAACGGATGTATTTTATATGCAAAGAAGACGATTAAAAAGGTAATAACAAATACAATAGAAATAACTATTGCTGTAAAGAGGCTCCCCCTCCTTACTCGATTTTCTCCTTTATTTAACCTCGTCTCTAATCCAGAAATTATTTTCCCCATTTGTACAACAGGGTGTGGCATCCAACGAGGATCACCAATTAGCAAATCTAATAAAACAGCGCCCATTAAAATTAAACATAATATAATAATGGGATCGTTAAATGTAGTGAGATTACTTAACATTTGGTTCGATTCCTTTTTTGTTAGTTTCTTTTTTCATCCTGTTTATCCTAAATTAATCAATAGGGATTACATGTCCTTCTTCTCCTGAAAATCGGTCATCATTTTATAAATTCGATTTAACTGGATATTTTCCCTTACAACCTTGGCTAATAAATCAAAACCTTCTTCTTTTTTCTTAGCGAAAGAAGCTCTATTATGAATTGGCTCTAAGCCTTTTGTATGCCTTACCTCATTAAGTAAGACTTCCCGGAATAAATCATTATGAAAAATCCCATGAAAATAAGTTCCGATTATTTTATTATCACAACCAATTACTCCTTCTCTTCTTTCTGATAATTGAACAAAATGGCGACAATCCTTGTCATATTGAGATACACCCATATGGATCTCATACCCAGAGACTGGTATTTCTCTCTGTGCAAAACTAACAACTCCTTTAGACTGAACCGTTGTTTTTTTGGGTGTCATAGAAGTTTTCATAGGGATGAGTCCTAATCCTGTAGCCTCAACATGTGAAGATTCCACTTCATGCTTATCCTCAATCACATTCCCAAGCATTTGATAACCCCCACAAATGCCGATTATCATCGTATCTTTATGTGCTAACTCTAAAATCCGATTAGATAAGCCTGAATCATGTAAATACAACATGTCTTCAATTGTATTTTTGCTGCCTGGTAATATAAGTAAGTCAGGTTCCCCTAATTCTTCAGCTTTTTTTACAAAACGAACATGACAATCAGACTCTTCAAAAAAAGGATCGACGTCCGTAAAATTTGAAATCATTGGGTAACGGATGACAGCAACATCAAGCTCTTTGGAAGAATCTACTTTAGTCGAATATTGACTTAAAACAACTGAATCTTCAGCCTCAATCATCAAGTCATCTATGTATGGAATAACACCTAGAACGGGAAGTCCCGTATACTCTTCAAACCAAGATAGTCCCGGCTGTAATAACGATATGTCCCCTCTGAATTTATTAATCATCACACCTATGACTCTTTTTCGATCTTCAGGTTCAAGAAGTTGTAATGTTCCGACTAAACTTGCAAAAACTCCCCCCTTCTCAATATCCCCTACTAAAATCACTGGTGCATTAGCAATCTTGGCAACACGCATATTCACAAGTTCCCGATCATTTAAATTAACTTCGGCGGGACTCCCTGCTCCTTCAATCACAATTCGTTCATACTGATTAGACAAACTACGGTAAGATTCTTTGATCAACTTTAAACCTTGTTGAAAAAAATCTTGCCGATATGCACCAGCTTTCATATTTTTATAAGGCTTCCCGTGAACAACAATTTGTGATTGGTATACTCCACTTGGCTTAATCAAAATTGGATTCATATCCGTTGTCGCATTAACACCTGCTGCTTCGGCCTGTACACCTTGTGCGCGGCCAATTTCTTTTCCGCAGACAGTAATGTAAGAATTTAAAGCCATGTTTTGTGATTTAAAAGGGGCTGTTTTAAAGCCATCCTGAGCAAATATTCGGCATAAAGCGGTAACAAGAGCACTTTTTCCAGCATCTGAATGAGTACCTTGAATCATTAACGGGATAGCTTTTTTATTCATGAGATTTCACTCCTGACTTGTTCCTTATCTAGAGGGAAGGTCCCTCTTAGCTTAAATGTGCGCTCGGTTTATCAACAAGCAAAGCTACCTGTTTTTTTCATAATCGTGCGAACATGGTTGCGATGGCTACACTCGCCGTGCGCCTTTTATGAGAAGAGCGCTCCTAAATGGCTTAAAACATTACGGCGGCTTCGCTCATCGCTTCGAGTTTAAACAAAAAGGGAAGATCGCCCTTTTTGTTTAAACTCTAAAATTCTATTCCTTTTACTGCTGGGATGCCTTCGTTGTAGTAGTGTTTTTCGGGTTCAATAACGGAGACGAGGTCCGCCAGCTCTTTAATTTCTTGCTTGGCACTTCTTCCTGTTATAACAAGATGAACATGTGAAGGTTTGTTTTCGATCAATTCAATCACTTCTCTAAAGGGTAAAACATCATCGATTGGAAATTTGTCAATGGCTAAAGCATTGTTTAATTCATCTAAAATAACTAAGTCATACTCTCCACTCATAACAGCTTCTTTTGCTTGGGGCCATGCTTTTCTTAAGGCTTCTCTATGTTCCTCTGGAGTTTTTGTCCATGTAAATCCTATCCCAAGTTGAACCATCTCAACACCCAACCTTTTAAGGGCAATTTGTTCCCCATATGTCCTCTCTGGTGACTTAATAAATTGAAAGATCTTCACCTTAAACCCTCTACCAATTCCTCTTAAAGCTAATCCTAAAGCCGAAGTTGTTTTCCCTTTCCCATTCCCAGTATATACAAGAGTTAAGCCTTGTCGTTTTTGTGATTCTTTACTCATGTTAACCTCCTATTATTATAAAAGTTAGAAAGATTACTCTTTTTCTGAAATACCAGCAGAACTAAAAGTAGCCATTTCTTTTAGCATTAATGTGGCTGATTGAACAATGGGAAAGGCAATGGCTGCCCCAGTGCCTTCTCCTAATCTCAGTCCTAAATTTAAAATTGGTTTCTTCCCTAATAATGAAATGGCTACCTCATGCCCTGGCTCTACTGATTGATGGGTAATGATCATATAATCAACCACTTGTTTTGAGATTGCTTTAGCAATTAATGCGGCAGTTGTACAAATAAACCCATCTACAAGAACCGGTATTCGATTTTCAGCTGCAGCAAGCATGGCCCCTGTCATTCCAGCAATTTCAAGCCCTCCTACTTTGGCTAAAACATCTATAGGATCATCTGGATTTGGATCGCGCTGTTGTAATGCTTGTTTAATAACTTGAACTTTATGTATGTATTGTTCCGATGAGATACCCGTCCCATTACCAACTATTGAATCTACATCTTTGTTACTAAGTACAGCTAACACCGCGCTACTTGCCGTGGTGTTTCCTATACCCATCTCACCAAGAATAAGACACTGTACACCTCTTTTGACCATCTCTAACGCTTGAAAATAGCCTGCTTCGATTGCCGCTTCCGCTTCTTCTCGACTCATGGCATCTTCCTTTGAAAAATTAGCGGTTCCGTAACGAATTTTTTTGTTTACAAGATTATTATGTTCAATGTCTGTAGTAACCCCTATGTCAATAATTTCAAGCATTGCGTCTATTTGTCTACTAAAGACATTGATAGCCGCACCACCACTTAGAAAGTTTCGAACCATCTGCTCTGTAACAGACTGCGGGTAAGCGGACACACCTTCAGCTGTAATCCCATGATCTCCAGCAAAAACGAGAACTCCTGGCTTAGTCACACTTGGAAAATCCTCATTCTTCATTTCTGCAAGTTGTATAACTAATTCTTCCAACCTACCAAGACTTCCAACCGGTTTCGTTAAAGTGTTGATATATTCATAAACCCGTTTTCCCATATCTTTGTTTAGCTCTGGAATCCGATATTGCTTCATACTCTTTTACTCCTAATTAGCTTTATTTTCTAAACATTTTTCAATCCACTTCTCAACCATATCTAGACACGATGCGAAATGAAAATGGGTGTAACCCGCCACTAGATTATGTGTTACATAGCCTTCTTTTTTTGAACCACGCATGCCTTTTGTTTCATAAGCATATGGGATATCTTCTATAGCACTCTGAAAGGACGAATAATGGAATTCATGTCCTTTGGCTATCTGCTTTCCGAGTAAGTAATTATTGTTTTGTCCAGTGATCTCCCTGTACCCGAGTGCAGCTAATTTAGATTGCATCTGTACATGTCCTGGGATGACGCCTACCATTTCATGCTTCGTCTTTTCAGTCGTTTCAATGGCTTCTGTTAAAAACATGAACCCCCCGCATTCAGCGAGTGTAGGCAAGCCATTTTCAATGGCAACTTTTATTGAACTTTTTGATTTAGTGCTTTTTGCTAGGTCACGTGCAAATTCTTCAGGAAACCCTCCGCCAATATATAGCCCATCTACTTGTTCCGGTAGCGGTTCGTCGGCTAATGGAGAAAAATAAACAATTTCCACCCCATGTGCTTCCAAGATTTCTAGATTCTCAGGGTAATAAAAATTGAACGCTGCATCTTTTGCTACCGCAATCGTAACGAATGGATCTTTCCTTCGTTCGAAAAGAGAAGAACTTTCTTTTCGTATTATTGGCTCCGCTTTAGATAATTCAAGAAGTTTGTCCATATCAATCGTTTCAAGAACCAGCTCTCCTAATTTATCAAAAAAAGGATCAAGTTCTCCTCTTTCAATAGAAGGAATGAGTCCTAGGTGACGCTCTGGGATTTCAATATCAAGTTCTCGTTTCAAGTAACCGATGACAGGAACGTGACATTCTTGCTCTATTGCTGTCTTTACTAACTGAAAGTGACCTTCGCTACCTACTTTATTGGCGATAACCCCGACAATATTAGGCCCTTCTGCTAATAATTGAAACCCTTTTACAATAGCCGCTGCACTTCTGGCCATACTTGCACAATTTACTACTAGCAAGACAGGACTTTTTGTTATCATACTAATCTCAGCCGTACTACCTTCGTTTGTTTTTGGATTTTTCCCATCAAAAAAGCCCATAACGCCTTCCATGATGGAAATGTCAGCCCCTTGACTGCCATGAGTAAAAATGTCCAACACACTATCTTGCGTGAGCATCCAACTATCTAAGTTACGGGACGGGCGGTTCGTCACAGCTGTGTGGTAGGAAGGATCAATGTAATCTGGACCACACTTAAATCCCTGAACCGTTAACCCGCGCTTTTTTAAAGCTGACATTAAGCCAATTGTCAATGTTGTTTTACCAACCCCACTTCCGGTCCCCGCAATCACAATTCTTCTGTTTAATGACAAAGTCAACTCCTCCTTCTAAATTTCTTCAATTTGCAAAAATCGTCTAAATTAATTTTGAACTCTTTCTAAATACTTTCGTATTGCTTTATGTGTTGCATCATATACCATTTGCCCAATACCTTTTCCAACATCCGTACCAGACCCAGCATATGGCGTCTGTTCTCCATTCTGTGTTAGTGCTAACAGTAGAGCATCGGTTGATGTTCCTGTAGCAATAGTATGAGAGTCAGGGTCTTTTATTTGAAGTTCCTGCAAGGCTTTTACTTTTGCTTCTGTTGCAGACATATACCCATTCACAAGAGCACCGTCTGAGAAATTTGCATCGACAAAAACCATTGTATTAATTGTTCCGACTTGTGTCTTTCGTCTTTTCTTTGCTTCTGTCGTAATATCAACGGCATTACCTACTCCAGCTGTAACGATCACTAGCATAGAGATTCCTTCTATTACTTTTTCTATCACAACCATATCCTCTAGGTTTACAGCTGTCATCATCCCAACAGCTTGTTCGTAAGGAATATCATGAATCTCCATCCACATCCGTATATCCTGTTTAGGATTAGAGCAATCATAATTTTTCTTAACATGGAAATTACAAAAGTGATTTACCCATTGTATTCCTTCTCCTATCACCCCATTTGATATCGTCCGTAGCGGCTTATCAAATTGAACATGAATGTACTGATCATTTTGCTCTATTATATATATATCTTTAAATAAGAAAGGTTCTTCTTGTAATGAGTGATTGGGTGTCATTAGCAGTTGGGGTTTTGGGACTGCTGGGTGGGACTGCGTGTTCACCTCGACTTCATAAACTTTTTTTAATTGACCTTCTTTACGCAATGTGTCGACACCACCAACATCTAGAAAAGCTCCATTGTGAAGCAAAGCAATTCGGTCGGCGTAAAGAGAAGCTACATTTAAATCATGTAAAATAGCAAAGATTGTTAATCCCATTGATTGTTGACGCTCTTTTAATAAGTCGAGCATTTGAAATGTGTGTTTAATATCTAAATGATTTGTAGGCTCATCTAAAAGTAACAGTTCTGGTTCTTGTGCTAACGCTTTTGCTAACAAAACCCTTTGTTTTTCACCACCACTTATCATTCGAAATTGAGTTTTTCGATAATGGCTGACTTTTGTTATCTCCATTACTTCCTCAATGACTTGCCAATCCTTTTTTGATAATTGCTTTAATACCCCCTTCTGGTGGGGATAACGTCCAAGACTGATAATCTCTTCAACTGTGAAATCAAAAGAGACTTGTACTTCTTGGGATAAAACAGCTACTTTTTTCGCTTTTTCAAGCTTAGAGAGTGAGGAAATAGGTTTCCCGGATAATAGAACATCTCCTTTTTTAATTGGTAGTTGTCCAGTTATTAATTTAAATAAGGTTGTTTTCCCACTACCATTTGGGCCCAGTAAAGCGAAAAATTCTCCCTTTTCAATCTCTAAATGTAATCCATTAATAATAGCGGTATTTGTGTAGCCTCCTACTAAACTTTCAACCTTAATCACTTCTATCTCCCCTCCCAATTCTCTCCCTAATCAACAATGTTGCAAATACTGGTGCCCCTATTAGAGCTGTAATTACCCCAATTGGTAATTCTTTTGGGGCAATTATCGTTCTAGCCACTAAGTCTGCGAGTATAAGAAATGATCCTCCTGCTAGAATCGACAATGGAAGTACATGCCTGTGATTAGGACCCGTTAAAAGACGAACTAAATGAGGGATGACAAGACCAACAAATCCTATGGACCCAGAAACGGCAACAGCTGCTCCTGTTAATAATGAAGCTCCAATTAAGATATAGGTCTTTCCTTTTTTCACATCCACTCCAATGTGATCTGCGGCGTTTTCTCCTAAAGCCAGCGCATTCAACTCTCGGTAATGAATAAGCAGGATAATTGAGCCAATAAACATAAAAGGAACAATCAGTTGTACGTGGCTCCAGCCCCTCATTCCAACACTTCCATACAACCAATAAATGATCTGTGTCATAGCATCTCTGTCACCTAATGAAATAATTAAAGAAGTAACAGCCCCAATAAAGGCACTAATAATAATTCCAGCAAGGATGATGGTTTCAATCGCCAAGCTTCGACTACTTAACCGAACAAGGCCAAATACAACAAGCAATGTAACAAACCCACTAATTATCGCAACAACCGGCAATGTGAAATTCCCTAACCCTACGATCGTCACTTGAAAGAACAAAACTGATACAGCTCCTAAAGCTGCTCCGGATGAGACACCAATCGTGTAAGGATCAGCAAGTGGATTACGCAAGAGCCCTTGAAAAGCCGCACCAGCTAGTCCGAGTGAAGCTCCAACGAAAAACGCAAGAAGAACCCGTGGAAGGCGAATATTCCAAATAATCATTTCTTCATTTCTTGGAACGTCTGTAAGCCATCCAAGATTCAAACTATAATCTAACACAATATGTAAAATTGTAGGAATAGGAATGGTCACACTGCTTACCAATAAGCCAAGGAGGGTTGTACCTAGTACAAACCCTCCGCTTACTATATATAACCAAACAATTTTATTTTTTAAATACTTCTGGGTAGATGAGTTCTGCAAGTGTCTCCACTCCTTCGATTAAACGAGGACCAGGTCTGGTTACTGTATCATTATCTACATCAAATACTTGTTCATTTTGAATAGCAGGTACCTCAGCCCATCCATCACGTGCAAGAACGTCACCACTAGGATTATCAACATAATAACCGTACGTAGTAATAATGACATCCGGATTTAACAGAACAATTTCTTCTTCCGTTAAACTTACCCAGCCTTCATGATCCCCCGCTGCATTCACTGCTTGGATGGATTCAAGCATCTCGTGCATAAATGTATTTTGTCCTGTTGTAAAAATATCAGGAGCTGGTGAAACTTCAACCCAAACTTTTTTCTTATCAGTAATAGATTCTTCTGCTTGTTCTTTAATTGCTTCAAGACGCTCTTTCATATCAGAAATGATTTCTTCTGCTACAGTCTGACTTCCAGTTGCTGTAGCGATCATATCAATCTTGTTATAAACATCCTCAAAAGATGAAGCACTTCCAACGACTACGACATTAATACCAGCTTCTTCAAATTGCTCAAGAGTTTCTAGATGCGTGTTGTAATGATAATCAGTTACGAGAGCAATATCTGGCAAAAGAGTCAGAATAAGTTCTGCATTCATATCTTGAGCGCCAACTTTTTCAATTTCTAGAGCTTCCGCTGGATAGTTACAATAATCAGATACTCCAATTACTTTATCTCCTAATCCTAGTGCAAATGATACCTCTGTATTGCTAGCTTGAATCGAAACGATCGTTTCAGGCTCTGATTCAATTGTTACTTCGCGATCTGCATCATCAACAATCGTTACAGGAAAGAGTTCTTCTCTCTCTGCTTCTGATTCAACTTGATTTTCAGCAGCAATTTCTTCCTCATCTGCGTTCACGTCATCTTGAGTATTTTGCTCTGTTGTTCCACAGCCTGTAATAATAGCCATCGTAAACAATAGTACAAGACCTACAAGCCCCCATTTTTTCAAAAATTCACTATTCATTTCTCTTTCCCCCTTTAATTTGAGCACAAAAAAACGCTATTCCAAAGGAAAGCGTGAATGTAAAAGGCACGTATGTAGTAGTCTTACAAAAACATAATACTATCTACTCAATACTCAAGTATGTAAAATACGTGTGCTCTTAAACATTCCTTTCCTCGAGGAAGCTTAATATTACAGATAGGCAGGTCTCCTGACTTACGAATCTTCGTAGGTTATCCTTCCCATGTGATTACACACAGTGGATTTTAGCTAACCATCCTCATCGCTTACAGTGGCGGGACCGTGTTGGATTTACACCAACTTCCCTCTTAGTCTTGAATGTCAGAAAACCTGAACATTCAAGAAACCTATTTGTCTAATATTCATTTTTTGCTCTAGAAGCTATTATAATAAAGTTCTCATGCCTTGTAAATTAATTATTTATTTTGTCGAAATTACTTCAAAGATTTTCATTCTCTCCCCATTTATTTTTAAAAATGAGAGGATCCAAATTTTTTCTTTCTTCCCATTTTGACGTTTCAAGAATTGGTTTATCTGGATATTCATTGGTATAACCAATTGTTAAAAGTGCTACAGGATCAATATGTGGCGGAATTTCTAGTATATCACGCACATCTTGTTTTTTATAAAAACTAACCCAACCTAGTGCCAACCCTTCTACACACGCTGCTAACCACATATTTTGAATGGCACAAGCAGTAGACAGTTGATCTGTTTCAGGAATAGAGTTGCGTCCTAAGACATGAGACCCTCCTCTAGTCGGGTCACACGTTACACAAATTGTTAAGGGGGATTCTTTTATCCCTTCAATTTTCAAATTTAAAAAATGAGATTGTTTCGCTTCTTGTTCTTCATAATGAATTGCAAGAGCTCTTCTTTCTTTATCTGCTGCCCAGGCAAGACGCTCTTTCACTGTTTGAGACGTAATCATAATAAAATTCCATGGTTGCATAAATCCAACTGATGGGGCATGATGAGCCGCATTAAGGAGGTTATATATTGATTCTTCAGGAATAGGCGTTGGTAGAAAAGTTCGAATATCTCGTCTTTTATATATGACTTTATACAATGCTTTCTTTTCTTCTTCAGTAAACATTTAGTTCCTCCAGGTCGTCTATTTCGTTAAAGCGCTCCTGCCTTTCTCAAACTTCAACAAAATTATGTACCAATAAACGTGTATAAGGGTGTTTTAACTGTCGCAGGTTCCAATTTCTAAAAATTTCTATAATTTCACCTTGATACATAACAGCCACTCGATCACATAATTTTTTTGTCGATTCAAGATCATGAGTAATGAATAAATACGATATCTGTTCTTTTTTTTGGATGTTCTTTAACATATTTATTATAGATGCTTGAGACTCTCTATCTAAACTAGCAATCGACTCATCAAATATAATAAGGTCAGGTTGTACTGCTAAAGCCTTTGCAATACACACGCGCTGTTTTTGTCCTCCACTTAATTGAGCGGGGTACCGTGATAAGTAAGAATCGTCAAGACCTACTAGGTTCAACAATTTTAAAACTAATCTTTTCCACTCTGCTTTTTGTTCTTGGAAATAATTATGAATAGGTTCTTTCAGAATTTCTTCTACACGCATTTTTGGATGTAAGGAAGTAGATGAGTCTTGTAATACTAGTTGGATACGTTTATAAATCGCTAAATCTGTCATCTGTTTCCCATATATACATTGACCGTCTAGTAGAATTTGTCCTGATGATACTGTTTCCAACTTCATAATTAATTTAGCTAATGTACTTTTTCCACTACCGCTTTCTCCAACAAGTGCCAGACTTTCTCCTTTATTTAAACTCAGATTAACTTCTTTAACAGCTTTATAGTTGGGATTAACTCTAAGCCACGTTTTTTTATTTATTCTAGATGGATATTCCTTTGTTACATAGCATAACTCAAGTAGACTCATGTCACAACTACTCCTTAACACATTTGTACGACTCGATCTGCGAATCTATTTACACTTTTGTTATCATGTGAAATAAGTAAAATTGTTAGCCCAAACT
This sequence comes from Halalkalibacter sp. HAAS-P013, assembly GCF_056619925.1. Classification (NCBI taxonomy): domain Bacteria; kingdom Bacillati; phylum Bacillota; class Bacilli; order Caryophanales; family Bacillaceae; genus Halalkalibacter; species Halalkalibacter sp. HAAS-P013. The sequence goes on along the minus strand of NZ_JBWQTU010000004.1, from coordinate 198,682 downwards.
CATGCTGAATCTTCTTAAGTAAGGATAAAACTTTGTCTCTATTTATTACATCAAGAGCTGTTGTTGGCTCATCAGCAATTAAGATTTTTGGACGTAAGCTTAACATCATGGCTAATAAAATCCTTTGACGCATCCCCCCGCTTAATTCAAATGGATAAGAGGTTAGAATATATTTGGGATCTGTAAATCCAACTTGACTTAAAAGACTATGTAAATATGATTCTATATCTTTTTTTAGCCATTCCTTCTTTTGCTTTATTGTTTCTATCATCTGTCTTTTTACAGTACGGATTGGATCTAAACCATTTAATGAATGTTGAATTAATAAAGCTATTTCGTCACGACGAAGCTTTTGCCAGGCTTTATTATCATAATGGAGGATATCTTCACCTTTGTAGATAATATGACCATTAGTTACTTTGAAATTTGTTTCCAACAAACCAACAATTGCTTGAGAAGTCAGACTTTTGCCACACCCACTTGGCCCCGTTAACGCAACCATTTCAGCTGGATACAATTGAAACGATACATCATAAATTACCGGACTACACTCACTAGCTTCATAATAGGATATTTCTAATTTTTCAACGTTTAATAAAGGGGCTTTGTATGTAATCATCTTACACCTCTTTTCAGATTGAGTCTTCCAATTTTTTATACCGATCACTGATTAGTTGACACGATAATACGAAGAACATAATGGCGAGACCTGGAAAGATCATAACATGTGGGGCAATTTGAAAATAAGAGGTTGCATCATGCAGCATCACACCCCATTCCGGTATTGGTGGCTGAGTTCCCAAACCTAAAAAAGAAAGTCCCGCAATTAGCAGAACAATCCTCCCCATATCCAAAGCTCCAAAAACAAAGACTGGTGAAAGAATTTGAGGAAGGATGTAGCGCTTCATAATTTGCAGATGAGAATTCCCAGACATTCGGGCTGATACTATATAATCTTCCTTACTTATTTTTAAAACAAGACTACGAATGAGACGAACATAGTTAGCCCATCGCACCATAATGATCGCCACAACCATATTAAAAAACCCCGGTCCTAATATACCAACAATAGCGATAATTAGTACAATTTCTGGGAACGCAAGAGTCCCATCAATCATCCTCATGAAAATATGGTCCGTACGACCGCGCACATAACCAGTTAAAAGTCCTATAGGCAGACTAATCACCCCAGTGAAAATCATTATGAAAAACGATGCTGATACGGTTATTCTAATTCCATAAATAATCCGTGTTAATATACAACGTCCTAAATGATCTGTTCCAAACGGGTAATTCCAACTCGGAGGTGATAGTCTACTAGAAAGATTAATAGCCAGTGGATCGTGAGGAGCAATCCACGGTGCAAAAAGACCGATTAAGATAATACTTGAAAGGAATCCAATTCCAATAAATAAGTGTAAATTTGTTTGCACGGCCTCTTTCATTGGTTTTCCTCCTAACCGGCTCTTAAACGTGGGTCTAAGATTACATAAATGATATCGACAAGAATATGGATGGAAACAAATAAGAATGAAGCAAAAATCACATACCCTTGAATGACTGGATAATCACGAAGGGAAATAGCATCAATAATATATTTACCTAAACCGGGCCAGGAGAAGATGGATTCTATAATAATGCTACCACCTAACATAAATGCCAAGCTCGTGCCTAGCATCGTTACAATAGGCAAGAAAGCATGTTTTAAAACTTGAAATACGAGAATGCGAGCCTGGGATAACCCCCTGGCCTTTGCTGCTTTTACAAAGTTTTGATTCATTAACTCCAACATATTTGCACGTAATACACGGGCATAGATGGTACCCATACCAAGGCCAAGTGTAACAGCTGGTAAGACAAGATTCTGCCAATTTCCCCTCCCCATAGAAGGGAACCAGCCAAATTGTACAGAAAAAATATAAATGAATATAAAGGCTAACCAAAAGGAGGGAATGGCTGATCCTAATAAGGCCATAAATTGACCAATTCGATCCAAATATCCATTAGAAAAAATCGCAGTACCAATACCCATAATAAATGTGATAGATACCATAACAAGCAAACCAGCAATCGCTAATTCTAAGGTAGCAGGCAACCTTCTTAACAATTCATCAACCACAGGTTCTTTAGAAACATATGAGGTCCCCCACTGTCCAGTAAAAACATCCATTAACCATTGTATATATTGAGTCCATAATGACTCCGTTAACCCTAGTTCTATTCGTAAGTCTGTCAATGCTTCTTCAGACACGGGTACATCATTCATTGAAAGTAAAATAGAAGCTGGATCCCCTGGCGACAACCTTAATAGAATAAAAGTAAAAGTAGATACACAAAACATGACTAATAATAATTGAAAGATCCGTTCAAAACAAAAGCGAATCATCTCAGCTTTCACCCATTATTCATTCACATCAATTTGTGAATGTATATAGTAATACTCAATAGGGTGAGGGATAAACCCTTGTACTTCATTCTTCACACCAAAAATCGTCTTTGGGTGAACGATAAATGATTGCGGAAGATCTGCATTAATCGTTTCTTGTGCTTGTACAGCCAATTGGTTTCGGCTTTCTGTCTCCGTTGTCTCGTTTAATTGATCGAGCATACTATCCAAAGAATTTGAAACATATTGACTAACATTTGATTGACTATCAGAACGATAGAAAACATTTAAAAAATATTGTGGGTCACCAGTATGTGCTGTTAACATACTATACATTGATAAATCCCAATCTTCCTTCCCTAAAGCATCATCAATATTTTCAACTTGACGAATGTTAACCTTAATTCCTTCATTTGCTAATCTACTTTGGATAATTTCAGCCATTACAGAAAGTTCTGGTCGTTGCGGAAAAGATAACATCGTAACTTCAAACGGTTTTTTTTCTTTTTCCCACGTACTATTGCTATTTTTCTTCCAACCGTCTTGCGTCATTAATTGTTCAATCGATTTCTTGTCTTCATTTCGTTCCACTTTACCAAAAGGAAGAATATCTGAAAATGGGCTGTTTGCTACTGTACCATGTCCTATCATGACTGAATTAACAATCTCTTCACGTGGAATAGCTTTATCAATCACTTTTCGATAAGTTTCTTCCTTAAACAAAGGAGAATTCATATTATAAAGAAGCATATGCGTTCGTAGCGATGGAGCTGTTAACACTTCAATATTGTCATCGTTATCTAATAAGGAAATACTATCAATTGGAATATCTGTTGCAGCGTCTATCTCCCCAGATTGCAACGCCATTAATCGCGTATTTCCATCAGATATATATTTGATTTTCACTTCTGATAATAGCGCTTGCTCTCCCCAGTAGTTGTCATAGCTCTCTACAAGAAGTGATTCACCTTTGTTAAATTGTTTTATTTTAAAGGCCCCTGTGAGAGCAGGAAAGACATTCTCATCTTCCACCGATGTTACATCAACAATCATAGTAGAAGGATCAGCTAAATGAGCAATCAACGCTGAATTAGGATTGCTAGTTACAACTTTTAATTCATCTGCTGCCAATACTTCTATTTCTTCTATTTGCAATAAATCATTCGCTCTTTGATTTTTCTCTAAAGACCTTAACAATGACTCTTTAACACTATTTGCGTCCATCATATTGCCATTATGAAATTTCACTTGTTCCTCAAGCATAAATATCCATGTTGTTTCATTTTCTTGTTTCCATTCTTTTGCCAACCAAGATGTTGGCTCCAATTGGTCGTTAAGTTGGATCAATGTTTCCCCCGTGCCTGAGCGCATTACTTCCCAACTATTGCTCCCATGTGGATCAAGACTTGCCGGGCTCCATGGGAAAGCAACTGTCAGCGTTTTACTAGCAGTTGTATCTGTAGATACATTTGATGCAGCACATCCAGACAATCCGAAAATAAATAAAAAAAGAGCTGCTATAGATAATGCAATATGATTTTTACTACCTTTCATCCTAAATCCTCCATGAAGTTAAAAATACCTTACCTGATCACTATTTCGTTACAGCCATACTGTTTTTTCTTTAAAAGGTGTACGTTTTTTATCCTTTTCTTCTTCTAACCCTTTCTGATCCGGGTAACCTATAAAGACCATTCCAATCAATTTCTTATTTTCAGGTGCACCAATAAACTCATGCAAACGGCTATCATGAACGAGACCAACTCCTCTCGTTCTCCAGACAAAACCAAGATTTAATTCTTGTGAAGCTAGCCACATTGAATGAATGGCACAACATACCGCATATTCATTATCTTTTGAATCTGCTTCTTTCGGAAGGATGTCAGAGGTTACAGCTATTATAACGGGTGTTTGTTTCACAACTTTAATTGAACTTTCTACTAAATGAGGTTTCGTTGGAAAGCGCTCCTGTAAATATTCATATGCTAGTTGTTCATATCTATTTTTCGCCTCACCTTGGATAACAAAGAAGCTCCATGGTTCGCGCATTCGGTCATTTGGTGCTAATGTAGCCACTTCAAGTAATTTCTCTATTTTCTCTCGCTCTACTTCTTTATTTTCATAGTTACGAATAGCTCGCCTTGATCGTAGTAAATCAAATGCGTTCATTTCTTACACCTCTTTCAGTATTGAACCATTTTTATTTAAAAAAACTATTTCAATTTTCTCTAACTAACTCCAACTTTCTAATAAGGAATAACAGCAATTGATATCGTTACATTCCCTGATTTCTTCTTAGTGAGAGCCAGTGACTGTGTACCACTATATAAACGAGCAGCGGGTTCACTCACACCATAAGCTCCAGTAAATTTATACACCGTCTCTGATGGATCTTCGATTTGCACACGATTTAGTTCTTCCGCTGAATAACATGTAAAGTCCCAATTGTATTTTTGTGAAACTGCAAGTAACCCTTCTTCATCCTTTTTTAAGTCAATCGAACAAATGGCTTTTACGCTTTTCAATGAAAAATTCATTTCATCTAGCGTTTCTTGAATAACCTGATCAATCTCCTCCATTGACGTTCCTCTGTTACACCCCATCCCGATAACGATGACCTTTGGACGATAAAGTACCCCATTAGCTAATATTTTTTTTTCATTATTATCCAAGATTCTATGGGTCACAACTAGAGCTGCGTTTGGTTTCGCACGTAATGCTTCTTCAATTGTTTCATAAACTTTGATCGTTTCCGGGAGAGGTCGATCGTAATTCCACCAATCTTTTTCCCCAGACTCCTGAACAACAGCCACTTGTTCTTCATTAACGACTGATGCACTGACCGGAGTCAACTTTTCTCCCGATTCCCAAACCCAACCAAATCGACTTCCAAATAAATCAACAGCGATCGTTTTTTGAACATCCGAAGCGGTTGTTATTACTGGTGTGGCACCAAGTAACTCAGCTACTTCCTTTGTTAATTCATTCGCTCCACCTAAATGTCCAGATAACACGCTAATTACGTGCTCTCCTTTATCATCAATAACAACAACAGCAGGATCGGTTTTTTTGTCTTTTAAAAGAGGGGCAATCATTCGAACCACCGCACCTAATGAAACGATCATAATAATGCCTTTGTATGCCTGAAAAAGGGATGGCAAAAGAAGTCGCACATTCCCTTCAAAAAGGGAAATACTGCGGTGCTTCTCATCTCCTCTTTCGAATTTATTCATATAAAATAAATCCGCTTGCTGAAAATTAGCATGTAAAGTTCGAGCAAGCTCCACACCATGCTTCGTAATTGCTACGATCGCATATGTTCCATTTTGCTTAAGGGTAACTTGTTTTCCTTCAGATAAAACGAGTGTCATTATTTCACTCCTTTTCTATATCCGTGTGTAAATTCTTTGTCATACAGCTTGGACTTAAATTCTTTATGATGAATATCTTTATCTAGTGCCCAACCTGCTAGAATCATCGCTTGCTTTCGAATTCCATTTGCTCGCATATCTTCATCCAAGTTCTCAAGTGTCGAACGTACGACTTTTTGATCTGGCCACGTGGCCTTATACACAACCCCGACTGGAGTGTCCTTGCTCCAGCCTGCAGCCAAAAATTCTTTCACAATTTTCTTCGTTAAAGTTGCACTTAAAAATAAAGCGACGGTACAATGATGTTTTGCTAAATCTCTTAATTTCTCTCTTTCAGGTACAGGTGTACGCCCTTCAGCACGAGTTAAGATCACCGTTTGAGTTAAATCAGGGATGGTCAACTCAGCACCTAATGCAGCGGCAGAAGCAAACACCGAACTAACACCTGGGATAATATCTACACACACATCTTTTTTATTTAATAGGGCAATTTGTTCCATAATCGCTCCGTAAACAGCGGGATCACCCGTATGAACTCGAACAACCTTCTTGCCAGCACTTGCACGCTCCACCATTACTTGAACCATTTCTTCAAGGTGCATTCCAGCCGTTTTAATAATCTCAGCATCAGACTTTGCTCGTTCCATTAATTCCTCACTAACTAGTGAATCGGCATATAGGACAACATCTGCTTCTTGTAATAATTTCAAGCCTTTTACTGTTATAAGGTCTGGATCTCCAGGCCCCGCGCCAATAATTGTAATATTCATTATTTTCTCACCACCATTAACGTTAAGTATTCAAGCTCTGCTCTTTCTAATTCATCCATATCCCAAACAACTTCTTCATCAGACGTCACTTTTGTTACGACCGAAGCTTTATCGAGTAGATCCAGTTCACGTAACACCTCAAGCATCAAATCCATCACTTTTGCTACTTTAATAAAGACGACACATTCATTATCAACAATTGCTTTTTTCATAGCTTCATAATCATCTCTCGCTGGGATGATTGCAATATGCTCATCCCCTTCTGCAAGTGGAATGCCAAGTCGTGAAGCAGCACCATTTATCGACGAGATACCAGGGACTGTGCTGATTTGCACACCTGGATGTCGTTCTTTCATGAGATTCATCAAATGAATAAAAGTACTATAGATAAGCGGATCACCTTCAGTCACAAATGCAACATCTTTCCCCAATTTCAAATACTCCCAAAGTTGCTCAACGGTATTAGACCATTCACGCTCTAAAATAACTGGATCTTTTGTCATCGGGAACACAAGTCCTAACATCTTTTTTTCCCCTGGTGTTATGTATACATCAATAATACGATGAGCATAGCTTTTGCTGCCTTTTCGTTTTTTCGGGTAGGCGATCACATCCGCTTCTTTCAGCTTTCGAAAAGCTTTTATTGTCAAAAGCTCTGGATCTCCAGGTCCTACTCCTAAACCAAATAATGTACCGACCATCATGATTCCCCTTCCTTATGCTTTGCTGTAATGATATAGATAGGATTTAAGGCATCAAACCGCGTAAGATTTAAAATTGGTTTGCTTCTTGAAATTTGAGCAAGGGTAATCGTTGTATCAAACCCATTGTATTTAAACCCTTCAACTGCTTGCATTAAATTTTCAATGGTCACAGCATTTAAAACGATTCTTCCACCCTTTTTCAAACGCGAACAACACGTTGCTAAAATATCGTCCATACTCCCAGCCGTTCCTCCAATAAAGATTGCATCAGGGTCTGGGAACGTCTCTAATTTCTCAGGAGCTTTTCCTTGGACCACTTCAAAATCCGTTCGGAATTTCACCTGATTTCGTTGACAATTTTCTAAATCTTGCTCATTTTTTTCAATCGCAAACACTTGACCTTCTTTTGCAATTAAACAGGCTTCAATCGCTACAGAGCCTGTGCACGTACCAATGTCCCAAACCGTATCAGTTTCGCTGATGTTTAAAGCCATTAAGCTTAACGTCCTGATTTCTTTTTTTGTCAGTAGTCCTTTTTCTGGTTTTCTTTGATAAAATTCGTTATCATCAATTCCCATGTTCCACGTTTTTACTTCTGCTTTCTTTTGAAGAATGACAACGTTCAGTGATGAAAACTCCTTTGTCTCCATTTCCTCCAGCTCATAAAAACCGCAACGTTCTGTTTCACTCCCAAGATTTTCAGCAACAAATGCTCGGTATTCAGTCATACCAAATGAACGTAAATAACGAGCAATTGTAGCAGGATGATTCTTTTCATCCGTTAAAAGCGCTACTTTTTCACGACCATTAATTCGTTGAGCAAGTCCGTTCATGCTTCTTCCATGAACGCTTGTCACATAAGCATCCTGCCAGCGTTCATTCATTCTACTAAAAGCGAGTTGAATCGAACTAAGATAAGGATAAATTTCAACATTTAACTTCTTAGCCATATAGCTTCCAATTCCATAGAACAAAGGGTCACCCGAGGCTAAGACCACGACTTTTTTTGTTTCTTCCTTTAAGAAGGTAACAAGGTCAGATAAACGACCTTTAATGACTTTTTTCTCACCTAAATAATCCGGGAAGAAAGATAATTGCCTTTCTCCCCCTACTAATACTTCACTTTCATAAATCCATTGTTCATAAATAGGAAGAAGGCTTTTCTTCCCCTCATCACCTATACCAATTACCTTAATCTTTTCTGTCATCTCTACCTGCCTTTCCAAGAAACACACCCTTCATTGAGTACAGACTTGTTTCAATCAAGATTCCTCCGCCAACTTCTTTTAATCCAGCTGTACAGCAATAATCACATAGAATCGCAAAAAACTCTTTATAACCATGCTCAAGTATTAGATCGCCTACTTGCGAAGCTGTGTTGGCATTAATGACCTTTTCTAGCAATTGTGGATCCGTTACACCTGCATCACGTGCCACATCGGCTAAGAAATTGAAATCAACTGGAGCACTTTTCGAATGAACCATCATCACACCTTGTGCTACTTTCGAAAACTTCCCCATCATACCAACTAAAGATACTTTTTCCACACCTTGTTTCTTGCATTGCTTTAACGTAAACCCAACAAAATCGCCCATCTCAATAAATGCCTCTTCAGGAAGTTCAGGGTATTGCTGAATTCCGTATTTTTCACTTCGTCCACCTGTTGAGATGACGACGTGATCACAACCGCTGGACCTTGCAACACTAATCGCTTGAACAATACTCGCCATGTAAGCAGAACTAGAAAAAGGGATTACAGTTCCCCTTGTCCCAAGAATGGAGATTCCACCAATAATTCCAAGCCGCTTATTAAGTGTTTTTTCTGCTAGCTTTTCTCCCTCAGGAACAGAAATCATAATGGTAATGCCTTGTTGAACCCCATATGCAAGAAGTACTTCTTTAGCCGTCTCATGAATCATTTTTCTGGGTACTGGATTGATGGCCGCTTCCCCAACTGGTACCGGAAGCCCCTCCTTTGTTACACGACCAACGCCAACTCCGCCATCCAGTGTGATTCCAGGTTTTTCAGACCAGCTTACCCTGGCTTTAATTAATGCACCGTGAGTGGCATCCGGATCGTCTCCACCATCTTTTATTGTTCCAGCTTCTGCAAAACCAGACCCTACAATACAACTATCCATTTCAAACGTGGCAAATTTCCCAACCGGTAAGAAAATCGTTGCACCTACTTGCTCTTCACCAGTAATCAGCGCGACAAGTGCTGCTTTCGTTGTTGCCGTTGCACATGCGCCCGTTGTATAGCCTGAGCGCATCTCTTTTTTGTCTTTCTTTTTTGCTTTCGTGTTCATCTTTTATGCCTTTTCAGCCAAGAGTGAAATTGCATTTAGTGCTGCAACTGTAATCGTACTACCGCCTTTTCTTCCGACATTTGTGATGAATGGCACATCTAACTTGGCTAATTCTTCCTTTGATTCAGGAGCGGATACAAATCCAACCGGAAGCCCAATAACTAAACTTGGCTTCGCTAACCCTTCTTTAATTAAACGAATCAATTCTAGTAAAGCTGTAGGTGCATTCCCAATTGCAAATATCCCACCTTCAAATTGTTGAATGGCTTTCCTTACTGAAATAATTGCTCGAGTCGTGTTTAAACGTTTCGCCTCTTCCATCACATCGGGATCAGAGATATAGACATTGACACTTCCACCATGATTCTCAATTCTTCCTTTGCTAACTCCACTTAAGATCATTTGTACGTCAGCATAAACTTGTTCGCCGTTACGAATCGCTTCAATCCCTGCTTGTATTGCTTTATCATGAAACAACATACTATGACCTAATTCAAAATCAGCCGATGCATGAACCACTCGTTGCACTACTTTGTATTGTTCTTGTGTAAAGTCATGGTCACCAAACTCTTCATCAATCATGTTAAAACTTTTCCCCTCAATTTCCTGAGGTTGTACCGTTAAAGGTTTAAAATCTGTGCGAAAATCCATCCTAACGCCTCCATCTATCTATTATTAGTTTGACTTGTAATAACAACTTCATTTATATGTGCCAATATATCCGAAAAGCTTGAATACTGATTTTCATAGTTTATTTTCGGCCTCTTAATCATAATCGTCTCAATGCCAAGCTCTATTGCCGCTTCTACCTTTTCATCAACAGACCCTACTTTTCCACTTTCCTTCGTAATCATCGTTGTCACACCGTATTGATTGTAAAGGGCCTTGTTAAACTCCTTTGTAAAAGGACCTTGTATGGCTACGATGTCTCTTTGCGGAAAGCCTAACTGCTCGCATTTTTCCATGTTGTCTTTCCTCGGAAGCATCCGCGCAATGACCCTGATATCTGGCTGATCGAGTAGTTTCTCAGTAAAGACCTGAAGTGTTTTGCTTCCGGTCGTAAGCATGATCACGCCTTTTTTTTCAAATGCCTTATCTGCTGCGAGAGCGTAACTATCAACGAACGTGATTCCTTTTCCTACATGAGTCTGTGATTCACGTTCGTATCGAATATATGAGATACCAACTTCCTTTGCTGCTGTTAATGCATTTTTACTAGCCTCTTCTGCAAATGGATGACTCGCGTCAACAATCGACTGAAAACGCTGTTCTTTAATGACTCGGACAAAGTCTTCACTTGTTAACCGTCCTACATATACATCAAGTCCCGCCTTACGCAATTCATTCGCAGCATTTTCCGTGACAACAGTTGTCAGCAGTCTGTATCCCTCTATCTTCAATGTAATAGCTAAATCTCTAGCATCACTTGTTCCTGCTAAAAATAGAATCATAGCTTTTGAACCTCATGGTGGTGATGTTCGTGATCGTGGTCATGGTGATGATGATGGTCAATATGTTCCATTGCCGCAATACGGTATTGACATACATCACAATTCATCTTTACGTCACCTTGTAAAGCTTCCTCAATTCGATCCTTAATAATCGTTTGTAACCTGGTATGGAATCCAAAGTAACCTGCTAGCTTGAATTCAATTCCGGGATTCTCTAGTTCAAAATCACCAATCATTGTTTCAAGGCGCTTAATTAAGATACCCGTAAATAAAAAGTACGGTAAAATGACAATCTTCTTTGCACCAAGTTTAATACAGCGTTCTACCCCTTTTTTAATTAATGGATCCGTTACCCCCATAAAAGCTGGTTCCACTAGCTGATAATTTAGCTTTTCCCACAATAAACGCGTAATTTTATAAAGATCACTATTTGCATCAGGGTCACTACCGCCACGACCTAACAAAAGAACAGCTGTATCATAGCCTGGCTCAATTAAATTTTCTCCCACATCTTCTAAACGACTTTTGCAAATTTCCATCGTTTCCTCATGGATTCCAAATGGCCTCCCATATGTAAATTGAACATGAGGGTATTTCTTTTTCGCTTCGTCAATCGCTGCTGGGATATGAATTTTTGAATGGCCAGCAGCTAGCAGCATAAGAGGAATAACATAAACGCTTGCCGCCCCCTTTTCTACACATGTTTGAATCCCCTGTTCAATCGTTGGCTTCTCAAATTCCAAAAAACAAGTTTCAACCAACAGGGAAGAATCTAACTGGGAAGATAATTCTTTAATCATATGTCTTACTTGCTCATTTCCTTCATGGTCTCTACTTCCGTGCCCTACTAATAAAACAGCTTTCATATAACTCTCCCTTATCGTCGTTTAGTCTCCACAAGGAGCGGGTTCGATTTCAATCTTTGGTGTCATATCTTTGTATGTATAACCTTGAATATTTCCTACTCGTTTAAAGTACTTAAAAAATCGTTCATTTGGATGGCCTTTCTCTTTATATTCATGGACAATTTTTTCAACGAGCTCAACAATTTGATCTGGCTCAATGCCCTCTGCGACTGGCTGACCAGCATGGGCTGTTCTTCCAACTGTTTTAGCTCCTAAAAACAAATCAAATTTCCCTTTCCGAAACACAATACCAATATCTTCCTTTACCGCACCATAACAAGCCATTCCGCAACCATTAAATCCAACTTTTAACTCTTTCGGTAGTTCAAGACCACTTAACTTTTGATGCAACTCTTCTGCATAAGGAATGGAATCTTTTTTCTCGCCTTCACAAAAATCACATGCTTTTACCTGTGAGACATCACCAAGAGGTTCAAGAATAAATCCAGAGCTTTTTAACTTTTCAGTAATGTTTTCTGGACTAGTTGTTGGAATTCGAAGGTGAATTTGATGGTGCGTCGTATACTCCATCGTTCCATCTCCAACCACTTCCGCAAGAGTCAACATTTGTTTTGCGGTAAATTGCTTATTCACAACACCCGGACTCACTGCTAATTCAAAAATAGAAACAACAGGATTATCTACAGTCTTCGTTCCTTTTATTTCAGTAGGCCCATCTTTCACAATACTAAGAGCCTCTAAAGCAAGTTCTAATGAGGAAGCCTTAGGAATAACTTCTTCCTCTGCAGTAGCACTTGCTTCCACCTTCGCAATTTCCATATCGTTTTTGCCTTGGTGCAGTGCCCAAGGTTCATTTTCATGTCGTAAACGCTCATGTGGCCTCAGCCGTTGTTCCGTTGTATTCAACGTATACTTTCGTTGATATCCCCTTGGTGTAATCATTTTGTTGTCATAAAGAAAAGTGGAGGAATTTCCAATAACAACTGTTGTAAGCATTCCGATATCGTAGTTCAACATATTTTCAAGGTTCGTAATAACAATATCTTCTCTATCACGATAAGCACTTTTCACAAGACCAACTGGAGTTTTCGGTGATCGATATTCAAGCATTATTCTTTGAGCCTCCACAATCTGCCTCGTCCTTCGACCACTTTTTGGATTATATAAACTAATTACAAAATCAGCCTGCGCAGCTGCTTCAATTCGCTTCTCAATCAGCTCCCATGGGGTTAAGTGATCACTTAAACTTATCGTACAGGCATCATGCATAACAGGTGCCCCAAGTAGTGAAGCACATGAATTAATTGCTGATATACCTGGAATAACCTCCACACCGACTCCCGAATCTTCCGTCCAACCTTTTTCTATTAATACTTCATAAACAAGTCCAGCCATACCATATACTCCTGCATCCCCACTTGAAATGACTGCAACCTTTTTTCCTTCTTCAGCAAGTCGAACCGCTGCTTGAGCTCGACTTACTTCTTCTGACATTCCTGTACTAATGATCTCTTGATCTGTTAATAGTTGCTGAATTAATTCAACATACGTTTTATAACCAATAATACAATCGCTCTCTTGGATCGCCTCTTGTGCTCTTTTCGTCATATGTTCAAAACTTCCAGGTCCAAAACCAATGACAAGTAATTTTCCAAGCATTTTTACATACCTCCTTGATAAAGTCCCCTTAGAAACTCGTTGACAAGAATAACCTATACGTTTGTTTTTTCCACTTTAGAAACGCCCTTAATTCTTGCTGATGTATTCGCTCGTATCATTTCATCATTTTCAAAGCCATAGATTAACGAGTCTTCTAGATCAACTGCTGGGTCAAGATGATTTCTTATAATCGAACGCCCGATATCCGTTGACTTAGCGGAGTACCAGTTTCCATCAGGGTAAACAATGACCACACACGCATCCTTACAGCGACCATTGCACCGAGTCCGCGATGTATGAATTTGTTGATCTAATTCCAGATTCTTTATCTCATCACGAATGGCTAAAGTAATTTCTTCCCCTTCCTTTCTCATGCAGCTAGATCCATTGCAAATCAAAACATGCTTTTTTGTACCCGTTAAATTCCAAGTAGTCATTAATCGATTCCTCCTACAGTCATTTTAAGAAAATTAAAAATGCACCCCTACCAATAGATAGAGGTGCAGAGATAAATGACATACATAATAAGTAGCCTTTATTCTACACTTCTCTACCTATAACCCGTAGGTATTGAAGCCATTCGAAACAAAGGCAGGTCTCCTGACTTAGGTTCATTATTTCATTGCGTCTTCCCGATTCACTCAGTGACTTTATACAATGAAACTCCCCATTACAGTGGCGGGACCGTGACGGATTTACACCGTTCTTCCCTTTTAAGCATAACTAGTAGTTATACACCTTTGTTTACAGTTGAATTTTAATATGAATCTAGTTAAGTCCTCCTTTTAAACAAATAAAAATGCACCTCTATCAATAATCAATAGAGGTGCAGAAAAAAATAGCATACAAAATAAGTAGCATCTATTCCACACTTCTCTACCCATGACCCGTAGGTATTGAAGCCACTTCAAACAAAGGCAGGTATCCTGACTTAGGTTCTTCATTTCATTGCGCCTTCCCGATTGATTCAGTGACTCTATACAATGAAATTCCCCATTACAGTGGCGGGACCGTGACGGATTTACACCGTTCTTCCCTTTTAAGCATAACTAGTAGTTATACACCTTTGTTTTTTTAAAGTAAATTGTAAACTTTTCGTATTTATTGTCTATTAAACTACTTCTTATAATTTTTAGCAAGTATATTCTTTTACGATTTTTAAAATTCTGTCTTTCAAACTAGTTTAATCCTAATAAACTTTGTTATTTTATTTTACACACAAACGCATAGATGTCTCTTAATAACAAACAAATGCAAATACTTTAATCCTAAAAAACTAACACAAAAATTATTCGACAAAAATTAAGTCTTCTATTTACAAAGCAACAAAAGAACGATAAAATACAAATCGTAATAATTACTATTTAATCCAAATAATTAATCTGTTTAACCATAACTAACAATAAATGTTTAAAAGGAGAATTTATATAATGAAAAAGGTTCCAGTTACTGTATTAAGTGGATATTTAGGTTCGGGAAAAACCACACTATTAAACCACATCCTAACCAATCGCGAAGGGCTAAAAGTTGCTGTTATTGTCAATGACATGAGCGAAGTGAATATTGATGCTAAGCTTGTGAAAAATAATGGGTTTTCCAGAACAGAAGAAAAACTAGTAGAACTTCAAAACGGCTGTATTTGCTGTACTCTACGCGAAGACCTTATGCAAGAGGTAGAACGAATTGTTGACGCGGGCGATATAGATTATATCGTTATCGAATCTTCTGGAATTAGTGAGCCTGTCCCTGTTGCTCAAACATTTACGTACATTGATGAAGAACTAGGGATTGATTTAACGAAAAAATGCGAGCTTGATACAATGGTGACGGTTGTAGATGCGAACCGCTTTTGGGATGATTATGCATCAGGTGAATCGCTGCTTGACCGTAAAGAAGGGACAGATGAAAATGACACTCGCGAAATTTCAGACCTTCTAGTTGATCAGATTGAGTTTGCCGATGTAATCATTCTTAATAAAGTTGAAATGTTAAAAGAAGTAGATAAAAATGAGTTACTAGGGCTCTTGCGGAAATTAAATGCAGATGCTGATATTATTCCAACTTCATACTCTAAGGTAGAATTATCTTCTATTTTAAATACAGGTAAATTTGACTTTGATACAGTGAGTCAATCTGCTGGATGGATTAAGGAATTAAATGAAGAACATACACCAGAAACAGAGGAGTATGGTGTCTCCTCATTCGTTTATCGAAGTAGAAAACCATTCCATCCAGAGCGCTTAATGAACTGGCTGGAAAATTGGCCTGTTGATATTGTTCGTGCAAAAGGGTTCATTTGGGTTGCTTCACGTAACTCCATGGCTGGATTGATATCACAGTCAGGATCTTTAGTTACCATTCAAGGTGCTGGAGAGTGGGTGGCAGCTTATCCTGAAGAAGAGAGAGAGCAAGCCCTCCTTGAAGAACCTGAGCTGCAAGAAAAATGGGATCCAAAATTCGGGGATAGAATGACCGAACTAGTCCTAATTGGTATTGATATGAACCATGAAGAAATTCGCGATTCCCTTGATCATTGTTTATTAACAGATGTTGAGATGGCTTCCGATTGGACTAAGCTTCACGATCCGCTTCCTCAATATGTAGAAGCATAAAATATCGTATTACTTGATGGGGGGTGTCTCAAAAGGTCTGTTTTTGACCTTTTGAGACACCCCCTCTTTTTTAAATTAGCGAAATAACTAGCAATGAAAAAAATTTTAAGTTCTCAATAATTTCAAGCATAATCATCATCTTGTCAAATCCTTTGACAGTAAATAACTGCAACAAATGATGATTTGTTTTCTTCTATAATTTTTTCGAAACCTTTTTAACTAGGTCCCCATTTTTTTCCACACCTAGCACTGTTCCTTTAGTTCGTTCAAACCCTCTCCCATCAAATACATGACTAACCTTGTCTTCTAGCAAACTCCCTGTCAATAATGATTCAATAAATCGCGGAGCATCCTTACTAGACATTTCCTTATACCACTTCCCATCAGGATAAGTAATCAGAACACACTTATCTTGACATCGTCCATTACAAAGCGTTCTTGATGTATGAATCATAGAATCTAAGCCTTTAGAACTTATCTCGTTTCTAATAGACTGCGTTAATTGTTCTGCTCCTTCTTTATTGCAGCTACTTCCATTGCAAATAAGAATGTGATGTTGTGTCTCCATCAAATTCCATGTAGCCATTTCTTCAGCTCCTTTTTTATTAGAGGATATCATTAATAATAGTTATCATTACGATTTATTTTATATAACCTAGTACTCTTCTATCTGTGTAACCTCTGTGCAACTATACCACTCTTCTATCTTATGATCTTCCCATAATATTATTAAAACACCATTGCATTCATCAATAATTACACCATCTTTCCCCTCAGGATTTATTACTTTCATGCTTGAATAGTTTTCCATATCAAACCTCTGTTAACTTTCTCCGATTTTAAATTTCTCTCATTCTCAAAAAAACACTTTCCAAATCACCACTAGAAGTAACGATGAGACTAGGGATGTTATGGCCTGCTTTATAGCAATTTGAATAGCAATAGACTTTCCTGCATCCCTACCAATAGCAAGGAGCGTCACAAGACAACAAGACAATGTCGATGCCAAATATACAAG
This sequence comes from Halalkalibacter sp. HAAS-P013, assembly GCF_056619925.1. NCBI lineage: Bacteria > Bacillati > Bacillota > Bacilli > Caryophanales > Bacillaceae > Halalkalibacter > Halalkalibacter sp. HAAS-P013. The sequence continues at coordinate 181,535 of NZ_JBWQTU010000004.1, read as the reverse complement.
AATAAACAATTCCATTCCAGTTAAATTTAAAAGCAATTGTCCATTCCCTTCATTAAAAAGTAATATACCATCCTTTCTAATAATAGAAAAAAGAATACCTAGACTTGCTTCTTGAGGTAAAGAGAACAAAGCGAATATAGGACCGATCTTTTGAGAGAGAAAATCAAGTATTTTATAACTATGAAGAATAGTAGCTACCACACAAATTACTAAAAAAATAGGCATAGCTTGAAAAAAGAATTGTTTGATCGTTTCATGTACAGTTATTAAAACAGCAACAGGACTAACCTTGTGAAACGATTTGTTTTTTATTGAGTAGTCACTTTGAAGCTTATGCTTGTTGGGGTACCAAACCCTCGTATGAATCATTCCTATAACAGCTAAAGCAATAACATATGGAAAAAACATCCACGGCTTTCCTGCCACACTGAATAAAGATAAAGCAGCGCCGACTTGATAACTGCATGCGGAACTAAAGGAGATCATTGACAGGCACTGTTTCCTTGAACAAACTGAACATCCTTTACTTTGATAAACAGCTACAACATTGCATCCATATCCAGTTAGAACTGGAATGATATCTTTACCGGCAAGACCAATCTTTCTAAGCCAAGGATCTACTGCAACTGTGACTTGGTTTTTCAGACCGATATCATTTGTTATCCCGATAGAAATACTAATAAGGACAACAACAGGGAAAGCCCAAACAAATGAATACGTTCCTAACGTTAATAAACCAAATGGGCCAACTACGATTTCTGCAAGTAAAGATGGAGCTTGACTAAACCATCCTTCTACTCGTTGAATAAAGTATGTCTCAATAATTGGTTCAACAAAAGTGGCAATGGCATAGGCTCCATACACAGGCAAGCCATAAATCGCAAGAATAATTAATAGGCAACCGAACATACTCCAAACACCTAAAATAGATAGTTCTTGATTTAACTCTTCTTTGTTTGACTGTATCATCGTTTTAACAAATGCACTCATTTCCGCAGCACGATAAGTCATCTAAGTACATATTTGAACTCCTGTAGAACTCAATCAACTCTTCACTTACCTTAATTCCAAGCCGGTCACATAGCTCTTTTGCTACAACTGCAAATCGCTGTCTAAACTTATAAATAAAACAAAAGATAATTGGTTCATGACGAACCTGTGGCCCAACTAAAAACAAACCTTCTGAGACCGTTGACTCGTCTATTTCATTCAACTCAATTTCGTTTTCCTCATTCCAATAAAAGTGTTCTAGAATTAATGAGAGACTATTTTTAAAACCTGTTGCCAAAATAGGCTGAGTAGAGCTTTCAATGATTTCTCCATTAGAAAGATAAATTTGATAGTCCCCTTCTTCTTCTTCAACCTTGATCACTTCTGCATTTCCTCTTAAGACAAGTTGATCGGAATCATAAATATCTTTTAAACGATCAAACGTAAAAGGAGATAATGAAATGCTTGGGTCGGGACTATAATTTCCCCATGTTTCTTCTCTAGCCAATACTGTTACATCTTTGCCTAAATGGGTAAGGTGTATAGCAGAATCGATTCCACTTTCATAACCACCAATAATGAAAAACTCATCTCCTTTTAAATCCTCCCAAGAGTGAACTTTACTATTATGAAGACATAGTTCACCGCCTTCAAATGGTTGTAAATTAGGATACTGGAATTCTCCACCTGCCCAAACAATATATGTACAATTGATGCCCCCTTTGTTTGTGTATAAACGATAACCGTTTGAAGTTTTCTTCACTTCTTTTACATCAATACCTAATTCGATAGGTAATTCAAAGTGATTAGCAACCGCTTTAAGATACTCTGCATATTCTGCTCCGCTTAAATGCTCTGATTGAAACGTAAATCCCGGAGAAGTCTCTGGGACAATGGCATTTAAATCAAGTAGGCCAAACCCATGACCAGGGAAAGAAGGAGTAAGTAGTCGCATTTCTTTTGGCCATTTAGTAAAAGTACTACCGACAGAATTCTTTTCAACTATGACATAATTAGATAACCCCATCTGTTTTAAAACCGTTGCAACACCTATTCCTGCCGGTCCTGCACCAACGATGACAACATCATATTCTTTTTTCATTGCTTTATTGCACCTCTTTCAAGATAAACGATATAATAGTAATGATTACGATTATCACCAATTTTATCCGCTTCCTTCCAGTTTGTCAAAGGTTTATATTCATAACAAGTTCCTTTTACGGTCTACCTTTATGTCTTTATATACTCCGAAAAAAAGAACCCTATAAAGTAGTCCTTTTTTCAAAGTGTCTACTCTACAGGGTACATTTTATAAAGAGTCGTCTTTTTTAGATCAATCTATTTTTCTTATAACTTTCTTAACGCCTGTTCAATTTCGGCTTGATCTAAGTCTTCTCCAATAAAAACAAGTACAGGATGATAAGTCTTATCCATTTTATATCGCTCAAAAACAGGATCACCGTAAGCATAGTTAAATAAAAATAGACCAGGACTTTCCTTTAAATAAATAAATCCTTTTGCTCTAATCAGTTGTCCCTTCATTCTTTCTAACCAATGCAAAAATTGAATTCGATCAATGGTTTGATTAACAGGAAATGATATCGTTCTTAAATGTAAATGATTATGAACATGTGAGTTATGAGTGCCGTCAAGCGTTTGACTGAATACTCCTAGATGTGAATCCTTTTTATACAAAAATAGAGGATCCCATTTTCCAAACGTAACAGTCGATATAATAGCTTGATTATTGATTTCCTCAATATTCTTTCTTATTAAAGAAAGCATACGCTCATCTACTTGGTTCTTTTTATTTATAAGGACGGCATCCGCATACTTAACTTGTTCTACCAAAAGCTTTTTGAGCTTAATACTCATTTTCTTTTCATACCATTGTTTTGCATTCACAACGGTTATTACTGCTTTCACATTTACTTTGCTAGCTAAAATAGGATGTGTGCATGCATCGATTATCTCTAAGGGGTGGGCAGCTCCTGTTGCTTCAATGTAAATAGCATCTAACTCATGGTCTTGAATAAGAACATTCAATTGTAAACTCAACTCTCCCTGAATCGTACAACAAATGCATCCATTAAGCATTTCCTTTAGAGGAGTATCACTTGGAATGATAGCCGAATCAATACTAATGTCACCTAACTCATTCATTATTACTCCAATGCGTCTTCCTTTCTTTTTTTCTAATTGAATCAGTTCTTTCAACAACGTGCTTTTTCCACTACCTAAGAAGCCACTTAAAATAAAAATATCTACTGTTTTTTTGTCCATTATTCGTTACTACTTCAAATCCTTTCTAATTTCTCTAATTACATGTGGTAGTTCTGAACTGATTAATTTATTCATGGCTAGCTTTACAGCACCGCTTGATCCTGGCATGGCAAATACTGCCGTATGATTACTCACACCAGCAATTGCCCGGCTCAACATTGCTGCTGCTCCAATATCTTCTGTATAACTTAACATTCTAAATAACTCTCCAAAACCAACAATCTCTTTATCAAGCAATTCTTTTACCGTCTCAATTGTCACGTCACGATCCGCTATACCCGTTCCACCATTCAATAGAATGGCATCAACCTCTGAGGCTTGAATTCCTTTTTGAAGAGCGTCATTAATCTCTTGTTTTTCATCTCTTACAATCTCATAATCTTCTATTACATGTCCTTGTTTTAGTAAAAATTCCTGAATCAAAATTCCACTTTTATCTGTGTCTTTCGTACGAGTATCGCTTACAGTTATAATCTTACACCTGACTTGTTTAGGTGCTTCTTTTTTATGTTCCATTACACTCATTACTACATTCTCCTTTTAACTTACTTCTTTATTCCTCTATAAGAATCAACATCATGCAAGATTTTATCTAGCGCCTGCCAAGCCATCAAAGCACAATTATGACGGGCCTTTAGCTTATGTACCCCCTGCAATGATAAGGCATCACCTAAGTCAATTTGATCATCAGATTGTTCACCTTGACGGATTAACTGTTCAAACTCACTCCTTATTGAGGAGACGGTTTTAATATCCTTATTTTGAATTAACTCTGTCATCATCGATGAAGACGCCATACTAATGCTGCAGCCCTCCCCTTCAAATGAAACATTTGTTAGTAACTCGTCTTGAATATGTAAATAAAGAGTTATAACATCTCCGCAGGTTGGGTTCTTATAATGAACTTTACGCACTCCTTCCCCTTCTAGTTTTCCGAAATTTCGTTTATACTTTGCATGATCGATAACGAGTTTACGATATAATTGACCTAGCATTCGTCCCCTCCTTTGGTTTTATAAAAATATCAACATAGATGGAGGTATAATAATACTTTCTAAGAACCTCCTTTATACTAACTGTTGTTTGTACTATATTTAATTGGCATTTCACATACAAAAATTTGATTTCATTTCTTAACTATGATTGAAACTGTACAATTCTCTCTGCCCCTCTTCTCGCTCCTGAAATATTTCGCGAAACGGGTCCAATTACGAGTTCTGCAAGTGCTCCTATGACGTATAGGTTATCTCCCCACTGCAATGAGTCTTCAGAAACGATTGGATACCCACAATTTGCACAAAGCAGGTTTTCCTTTTCTATCGTATGGTTTAACCACTCTATACCTGGAGGAGTGGCATGAAAGCCTGTTGCTAATAATACTTGATTCGTATTGATGGATGTCTGCTTTAAATCTAATATCATTTCATCATTTTCAAATGATGCTGTAGACACTTCATCAATAATCAATTCAAGACGTTCTTCTCTTTCCTCCCGTAATATCTTCATTTTTAATTCTTTGGGAATGGATCCTCTAAATCTTGCACTTGTAATGATTTTTCTTCTCTTTTCAAGACATGTAACCTTTTCGAACGATTTCATCTTTTTTGGGCCAAGCCACCCTGGATCGGAATCAAATTGATGTGTTCGAAGGGGATGTCTTGTAAGCAGCTTTACCTTCCCAGGTCGTCTTTTACTCCATTTTAATGCGGTATGGATTGCACTAATTCCTCCACCTACAATTACCATTTCTCCTGTCGACTTCATATCATTACTTCCACTACTATTATAAATATGGTCAATATTTGCCCCCTGTTCTTGCAACTTTTTTGCCCAATTAGGTATGAACGGATGTTCACTTAATCCCATTGCTAAGACAACATTTTTACTTTCTAATTGTCTTCCGTCCTTTAATGTAATTTTCCAATATTGTTTCCCTCTTTCTAGCTTCGTTACCCTTCCTTGTATCCAACTTTTTTGTAACTGGATATCATTAAAAAGTGAATCACAATGCTTGTTAAACAGCTCGAGTGATGGCCGATCATATGGCCCATAAAAGTGAGAAGACCAATTCCGCCCTTCAGATTTTGCAAATTTCTCAAGGGAAAATGGGTTAACATCTAGGTGATGGATAGACGGTGATCTTAAAAAAGGCATTTCAACTGTTTTCGTACACCTTTTCCAAGTAAAAAGTGGTTCAGCATGTGGATCAACGATTGCAAGATTAGAAATCGTTGTACATTTTCTTTTAATTAAATAAGTGGCAAGTGTACATCCTTGAATACCTCCACCAATTATCGTCCACTCAAACATACTATTCTCCTCATTTCTAACTAGAAAATCAAATTTCAAATCGTAATTATTACGGTTTAATTCATTTTAATCGATTTTTAAATGAGAATCAAACATAAAAAAAGAAAGTAACCCAGATCAATCTGAGCTACTTTCTTCAAGAAACCAATTACTTCAAACCATTTACAAACGTTTCAACATTATGTTTCATCATTAAAATGTAAGTCTCCGCACCACTGCCGTCTTGACCAACAGCATCCGTATACACTTCACCTGCTATTTCTACTCCAGTATCACCTGATACCGACTCCATGTAACGGCGATCTACTGTTGTTTCAACGAAAATAGCTGGAATCCCTTGATCATTTACGACATCGATCACACGTGAAATTTGTCCAGGGGTACCTTCTTCATGAGAGTTAATTTCCCATACTCCTTCTGTCTGGAAACCATATGCTTCACCAAAATATTTAAAAGCATCTTCACTAACAACGATCACTCGGTTTTCTTCAGGAATCGCTTCTACTTCCGTTTTAATAAAAGTATCTAATTCCTCTAACTCTGCTAAATATGCATCTGCATTTTCACGATACGTACTTTCGCCTTCAGAATCACGTTCAATTAAATCGGCTACTACGTTTTCAACGTAAAGTTTTACATTTTCTACACTCATCCATGCATGAGGATCTTCTTCCTCACCACCTTCAAGCATAATTGGTGTGACTCCTTCGCTCACTGATACAATTGAAATATCGCCACCAACACTTTCAACCAACTTCTCAATCCACTCTTCTAAACCAAGTCCATTGACATAAAAGACATCTGAATCACTTACTTTTTGAAAATCACTTGGTACTGGCTCATATTCGTGTGGCTCTTCACCAATTGGAACAATGTAGTCAACCGTTCCTCTATCTCCAACAATCGTACCGATAATGTCTCCTAGGATTGAAAAACTCGTAGTAATAACAAGGCCATCTTCTTCTTCATTCGTTGCCTCTTCAGTTGAATCCTCAGACTCTGTTGTTTCCTTCTGCTGCTCATTAACCAATTCTTCTTGTTGTGTCTCTTCTGCACTACAGCCTATTAATACGAAAAACGATAGGCTCAGCGCAAACAATAAAAACCCCAATTTCTTTAGCATGATTCCCTCTCCTTTTTAAAAATATCAGTTGTCCACTTCTAATTATTTTGTACAAGGTAAACTTTTTAAACAAAAAAATAATTGTTTCCCCAATGCAACAATTATATTTTTTCATACTTTTCATTTTTTGTCTAGTTATTTTCAATAAATAAATTAAGTTTTATAGCAAAAAAAATAAATACCTAAGGCAGGTAGCTTCCTCAGGCTAATTCTATACATGGTCAAGGTCTACTGTTAAGACATGATCAATCTTTTTGAACATGTAATATAGGTCTGTTGTATATATATATTCTGGAGCTGAGATTGTAATCTTGATTTGTTGATTGCCATTGTCCAAATCGCGTATTTTTATATTGCGTATTTTAATATTCCCTTTTTGTCTTCCATAAAAATCATGTTCTTTCATTTCGATTGCTTGGAGTAAATCTGTCATTTTATAGTTTGGTTCCATTACTATTTTTGCAAAAACATCCCTTTCCCTTAATGCGCTCGGTCCAATTAATTTGATAATGGCAGGAAGTACATTAACAGCAACAATAAAGAGTATAACTGCAACTAAAGACGCAAAATAAAGCCCTACCCCTACGGCTATACCGAGTCCAGATGCTGACCAAATCATGGCAGCACTTGTTAAACCTGAGATGACATCATTGCTTCTCCTAAGAATAACACCCGCTCCCAAAAAGCCAACACCACTAACAATCTGGGCTGTTAAACGCATCGGATCCATTGCACTAAATGTGGGAGTTGCAAATATATGAAATGCTTCAATCGATACAATTGTAACAAGACAGCTTGCTACGCTAATCACCATACAAGTTTTTAGTCCTAGAGGCTTATGTTTTAATTGCCGGTCAATTCCAATTAACATTCCTAAAAACAATGCTAAGCTTAATTTTCCAACAATAACGAAATCAAAAAACATTCCTCTTCCCCTTTCTTACATGTTCTGACCACTTTGTAAATACCACTAGCAAAGTTTTAGGTATTTCATGCAATTGTCCTTCCTTGTTTCTTTATAATTCCAATAATCATCACGATTTATTTGTTGTAGATAATTTATATAAAAAGGTGATTTTTCACTTGTTCTGAAACGCGTTTCACGCTTTACGATAATTTTAGATCGTAAAGGAGGGACAATTTTATGGAACTGTTAACTGGAATCGTTAGTTTATTGGGGTTATGTTTTATCGTTATATTATTTGCTACGGTTACCTCTTCTCCGAACCACGAAAAGAAAAGATCAATAAAAACAGAACCTTACAGTTACATTTTTCACGACCATGTATTCGAAAATAGAGAGAAGTCCAAACACCCTTCAAAATAATGCCGTTGCTCAAACTAGTAAGTTCATGCAGGAAATGTTGTAAATACATCAAATAGTATTAATAAGGAAGGGGTGTATACAATGGAATATTTGTTTCCTTCATTTATTGATAACTACATTAACGAATTAGCGGCGAAAGGGCGAAAAGACTCGACTATAAAACGCTATATTTACGATTTGAATGATTTTTCATATTGGCTGCATAAGGCACGTTCGACAACAGAAGAAATTAACTGGAAGTCCATCACAAAGGAAGAGCTCGAACTTTTCTTTCAGGATTTGATGGAAGTGAGAAAGTATAATGTACGAACGATTAGACGCATTCACAGTGTTTTACGACAAGTGCATCAGTACCGTAAATCGTTGGGACAAAGTGAACTAAGTCCTATGGCAGAAATTGAGCCTCCTGAACTTTCTTCAGAACCACTAGTAGAATCAGATTGGTTACAGCGGAAAGAACAAGCTCAATTTCTCACTTCGTTATCATCAACAAATGGCCTATCCAACCAACAGCTTGAAGTATTTCATTTCTATAAAGAACGGAATGAATTTATTGTTCGATTATTTTTAAATTATGGTCTAACACTACATGAGGTCCAGCAGCTTTCGATGAGAGATATAAAATTTGAACGCAACGAATTACGCATTCAAGAGGACAACAGAGTAATTGTTATGGCGGAAGATCACAAACAATTGGCCTACACATACTTTAAGAGCATCCCAGAGCCCGTAAGACCTCGGTTTTATAGTGAAGATCCCTTGATTGTTTCTTTTGACTTTAAGCGTAAAACGTTTCACTGGTCATATGACGATGACCAACCAAAACGGATGTCTATGATCGCCATTCAGAAAATGGTTCGTATGGAAGTAAAGCGCGCACAATTGCGTAAAGGAATTAGTGCTCAAACACTTCGAAACACTTTTATATTATCTACACTTTTAAACGGAAAGACTCCCGAAGAGTTAGTTCAGTGGATTGGCTATACGACACCATTGTCAATGAACCGTTATCTAAATACGATTCAATCAATCACAAAGGAACAGAAACAACGTTTACTAGCGGGGACAGCCTAACTCCGCATTTTTTCATGCTTCAATAAGACAACTTTTTCATAAAACTGTTGACACTAGAAAGACGATCCATTTCTAAATCAAAAAAAAAGATACTACCGCTCCAAAAAACACTTAAAAAATGTAAAAAAGCGCCCTTCTAGGCGCTTTTTCTTATTCTTGCTCTTCTGACTTCAGTTGGATGTTACGCTGCGGAGCAAATGTAGAAATAGCATGCTTATAAACAAGCTGCTGCTTCCCTTCTGTTTCTAAAATGACCGTAAAGTTGTCAAAGCCTTTGATTAAGCCACGAATTTGAAATCCGTTTGTTAAAAAGACAGTAACAGAAATATTGTCTTTACGTAATTGGTTTAAAAATTGATCTTGAATATTAATCGGTTGCTTCATCGGGGTGTCCTCCTCTAATTGACTCTCTCTTTATTTCGATATAAATGACAATTTTCCTTCAATAAAAGAACAAATTTCCTGGAATGTTTGGTCTGTTAATCCATCGGACATGTCAAACCATGTCGCGTCCGTTTTATTTCGAAACCATGTTAACTGTCTTTTGGCGTATCGCCTTGAGTTTTGCTTTAACATTTTAACAGCATCTTCTAATGACAAGTGACCGTTAAAATAATCATAGAGCTCTTTATAACCAATCGCTTGCACCGATTGACAATCTCTTATACCAAGGTCATATAAAGACTTTGCTTCTTCTAATAATCCTTGTTCCATCATAATGTCAACACGTTTATTAATTCGTTCGTAAAGCATTTCACGTTCCATCGTTAAACCGATAAAAGCTAATGAATATGGAGATTCCTCTTTTTGCTCTTCCGTTTGTTGGTCGGAGAAAGGAAGCCCAGTAGCTCGTGTTACTTCAAGTGCTCGAATGACACGTCGTACATTATTAGGGTGAATGAGTTGTGCAGCTTTTCGATCTACCTGTTTGAGACGATTATGTAATTGTTCATTTCCTATTTTACTTACTAGTTGTTCTAGTTCTTCACGATAACGTTCATCCGTCGGCAGTGATTCAAAGTGATATTGCTTTGTGATCGCATTTACATATAGCCCTGTACCACCTACTAAAAGCGGGACATGATTTTCGTTATTAATCTGAGAAATTAGAGGTATGCATCTTTCTTGAAATTCAGCAACTGAAAATGACTCTTTCGGATGTAATATATCAATTAAATGATGGCGAATCCCTCCCTGTTCTTCAGCGGTCACCTTCGCCGTACCAATATCCATCCCTTTATATACTTGCATCGAATCTCCACTAATAACTTCACCTTCGTATTTCTTTGCTAATTTAATACTCAATGCTGTTTTTCCAACTGCAGTTGGACCGACAATTACAATTAACTGTTCTTTCATCATCTTCTCCCTATTCCTTTAAATTCAAACGTCCGTGCATGGATTATTTTGAAATAATAAACCCATAATGAAACGCAGCGTGTTGCCTTTTCATTACATGAAATCCATAACGATTAAAACGTTCACTCTCATAATGATCTTTTAAAACAACACGGGATCTACTTACTCGTATTGCCTCGTCTATTACTTGTTTTGATAAGTCATCATGACACGCAAACTGTTTTAATGCCTTAATACCCGTTGAATTAGATAAATGCTGTTCGAACATAGGATCAAAATAAACAACATCAAACGAATTATCAGCTAGATTTCGAAGGTAGTCTTTATGATGTGCATGAACCACTTCGATCCTTCTCATTGCATCAATCATTAAAGCACCACCATCCTGCCAAGATCCAAGACCATGGCGGACAATACTAGCAAGCGTTTGATTGGCCTCTAAGCCTGTTACACGACCACTTTCTCCTACAGCAATTTTTGCAACTAGACTATCTGAGGCTAAACCTAACGTGCAATCAAGAAACGACATTCCTATTGAAAGATCAGCTGCAGCTACTAACGGATCATAATTTGTTTTTTGAAATTGCTTTACCCGAAACATAGCAGAGTTCGGATGATAAAAAAAGGGCTCTCCACCATCCTTTGAATAAAGAGTTACTTTGCCCTTTCCTATTACGAGAACATCCGCTTCATACAGTTGTATTAGGTCTTGAACAGAAGCCTCACTTCGGCGAATAAATGGAGCAGCTAATTCTAAGCTAAAGCGCAGTGCTTTCTCCTCCAATACGTCTGCTCCTTTCCTTGCTGTTGTAATGATCATGGTTTTATCCCCTATGTATTGTAAATGAATTGTTAGTATAGGTTGTTTTCGTTCTCACTTAATTATTAAAAGGCGGTATTTGTTTTTTGCCTCAATAGTGCGAACATGGTTGCGTTGGCTACGCACGCTGCGCGCCTTTTAGGAGAAACCCACTCCTAAAAGGCTTAAAAGATAGCAGCGGCTTCGCTCAACGCTTCGAGTTCATAGAAAAAGGTAAAGAGCGACCTTTTTCTTATATGTGCCGTAAATCGTGTGCGTTGGCTTCACTCGCCGTGCGCCTTTTAGGAGAAGGTCACTCCTAAAAGGCTTAAAACATTACGGCGGCTCCGCTCAACGCTCCGAGTTCATAGAAAAAGGTAAAAAGCGACCTTTTTCTATGAACTCTCTTACATCACTCGTTTAAACATTTTTTCTAATGCGTAGGTTGAGAAGTGCACGAGGATTGGGCGGCCGTGTGGGCAGGTGAATGGGTCGCTGCTTTTTCTGAGGGACTCGAGCAGTGCAAACATCTCGTCTTGACGGAGATGACGATTTGCTTTAATCGCTGCCTTGCAGGACATTAAGATCGCAGCCTCTTCCCTCAGTTTGGCAAGATTCACTTTACGATGCTCTAGTAAATAATCGATAATTTCACGGATCGTTTCTTCCTCATTTCCCTTAGGTAGCCATGTTGGGTGTGAACGAATGACAAACGCTTGCGTCCCAAACCGCTCTGGAAAAACTCCAACAGCGTGAAGATCATCGATATGTTCGTTTATCGTTGCAAACTCCTGAGCCGTACATTCTAGTGTAATCGGAACAAGCAATTCTTGAACGTGTGGACTCACTTCCACGACTTTATCCCTAAAAAACTCATACTTCACGCGTTCTTGGGCTGCATGTTGATCAATTAGATACATTCCTGTCTCATTTTGTGCAATTATATACGTCCCATGCATTTGACCGACAGGATAAAGGGCCGGTACCCGCTCACTCACCTTCTCTTGTTCGACTTCCGTTCCTTCCATTACCTCAACTGACTCTTCTTCTTGCTCAATAGCTGTTGCAATGCTCTCGTACGCACTTGCGACAGGCTGCTCATGGTCTTGAGGTCTTTGTTCATCCATTTTTCTAACATACTCTCTATCTTGTTTCACATCATCATCTACTTCAATATAGGTCGATGTTTTATCTTGCCACGTTTCATTTTCTTTTACTTGTAGTCCTACATTTACGGATGATTCAATTTCTGCTGGCTTTTCAAAATCAAAAGAAACTTGTTCACTTTTTAAGCTTGAGAAATTCGTTCGCTTTCTCGTATCTGCTTCTGGAATTAATGTTTCGGATTCAAATATTTGTTTGATTGATTGAGTAATTAATTGACCTAATTCCTCTTCTTTACTTAAACGTACTTCCAGTTTCGATGGATGAACATTGACATCGATTAATTTTGGATCCATTTTTATAGAAAGTACGACAAGAGGATAGCGTCCAATAGGTAGTAATGTATGATAACCGTTTTGTATCGCTCTAGCAAGTGCATAATTACGAATATACCTGCCATTAACAAAAATAGACATATACTGTCTTGACGCTCTTGTTAATTCAGGCAAAGCTACAAAACCACTTATTTCATAATCTAGCGACTCACCTTCAATAGGTTTTACCTTTTTTGCTACGTTTCTTCCATAAATTGAAGCAATTACTTGCCGAATGTCACCATTACCTGATGTTTTTAATACTTCTTTATCATGATGAGAATACTCAAATGCTACATGAGGATGCGCTAGTGCAAGTCGATTAATAATATCACTTACATTCCCTGCTTCTGTATGAACCGTTTTTAAATATTTTAATCTTGCTGGCGTATTATAAAAGAGATTCGTCACCGTAATCTCGGTCCCTTTTCGCGCCTTTGCAACCTTCTTATGCTTGATCACGCCGCCTTCTAACACAATTTCAGTACCTGGCCCTACTCCAATGCTTGTAGTTAGAGACACACGGGCTACAGAAGCTATACTCGGCAAAGCCTCTCCTCGAAACCCTAACGTTCCTATTTGAAACAAATCACGATCAGTCCGAATCTTGCTAGTCGCATGACGATAGAAGGCAGTTTCAACATCATCTTCGGCGATCCCATCCCCATTATCAACGATACGGATTGACGATAGTCCACCTTCTTCAATCTCAACAACAATGTGAGTACTATTTGCATCAAGAGCATTTTCCACTAACTCTTTTACAATTGACGCAGGACGTTCGACAACTTCACCTGCAGCAATTTTATTAGATAACGCATCATCAAGCTTTATAATTTTTGTCATCGAACCCCTCCTACTTTTATTTTAATAATCGTTGCAGTTCATTTATGAATTGAATCGCTTCAATTGGTGTCATATGAAGCACGTCTTTTTTAACAAGCTTCTTCAATACTTTTTCTTCTTGGCCAGAAAGTGCGACGGAAGCATTCTTTTCTTGCTGAGCCCCATCTTCATCACCAAATAAAGATAATTGTTGCTCTGGAGAGGAAGAAGGAAGTGTTGATTGATTGTTTGTTTTAGGTGCCGCTTTACCATCTTCAAACTGCTTTAACAAAGTTTCAGCACGCTCTGTTACCTCAGATGGTAACTCTGCTAACTCTGCTACATAAATACCATAACTACGATCCGCTTGCCCATCGACAACTTTATGCAAGAATACAACCGTTCCGTTTTCTTCCACTGCTGATACATGAACATTTTGCAAATCTACTAGTTCCTTATCTAATTGTGTTAATTCATGATAATGAGTCGAGAAAAGAGTTTTTGCGCGAACGATATCATGAATATATTCAATAATGGCTTGTGCCAATGCCATTCCATCATAAGTAGACGTACCTCTTCCTATTTCATCAAGCAAAATCAAACTATTTTGCGTTGCCTTTGTAAGAGCATAACGTGTTTCGAGCATTTCAACCATAAATGTGCTCTGCCCACTTGCAAGATCATCCGCAGCACCAATTCTTGTAAATACTTGATCAAATATTGGTAGTTCACACGAAGTCGCCGGAACATAACAACCAATTTGTGCCATGACGGCAAGCAAGGCTAACTGACGCATATAAGTACTTTTTCCTGCCATGTTCGGTCCAGTAATTAATAACATCTCACGCCCTTTTGTCATGTGTACATCATTCGCAACATACTGACCTCTTTCAATCACTGTTTCAACAACAGGATGGCGACCATCGACAATTACAATGTCTCTCTTTTTCGAGAAGCTTGGTTTTACATAATGGCGCTGCTCACTTACTGTCGCAAATCCTGCTAATACATCAATTTCACTAATAGAATGAGCCAATGTTTGAATAAATTGTAAATATTGTTTTGCCTCTTCTCTTACAGTTACAAACAAATCATATTCAAGTTGTTCCATTTTTTCTTCTGCTTCTAAAATTAACGCTTCTTTTTCTTTAAGTTCAGGTGTAATATAGCGTTCTGCATTCGTTAATGTTTGTTTGCGCTCATAACGACCTTCAGGTAATAAATGAGTATTCGCTCTTGTCACTTCAATATAATAACCAAACACTTTATTAAAGCCGATCTTCAACGAACGAATCCCTGTTTCTTGACGCTCTTTTTGTTCAAGTTCAGCAATCCACTGCTTTCCATTTTTACTCGCATCACGATACGTATCTAATTCTTCATGAAAACCAGGTCGAATCATTCCACCTTCTGTAACAGAGATAGGGGGATCCTCTACTAAGCTGCGATCAAGAAGTTCTATTAATTCAACAACTTGATCTTCATCGTGAAACCAGCGGCTAAGAGAAGATGGTGCCATTTTTCCAACTAGTTCTTTTATTATTGGTACCTTTTCTAAGGAACGCTTTAATTGAACGAGTTCACGAGCATTAACGCTACCATAGGCAATTCTTCCTGCTAGTCTTTCAAGATCATACACATGCCTTAACTCATCACGCAATTCTTCTCGTTCGAAATAGGAGTCTAAAAAAGATGTAACTAACCCAAGTCGTTCCTCGATGCCAGATTGATCTATTAAAGGTCGCTCCAACCAATTCTTTACACGCCTACCACCCATTGCTGTCACAGTCTGATCGACAATCGAAAGTAAAGATCCAGCCTTCTTCTTCTCTCTAAGTGATTCCGTCAACTCAAGATTTCTTTTCGTATGAGTATCCATTTTCATAAAAGAATCAAAATGATAATAAGTAACTTTTTGTAAATGATTTAATGAACGTTTTTGTGTTCTAATTAAATATTGTAAAAGTCTTGCGAAAGTAATTATCAGTTTTTCAGACTGTAAATCAGCACAAAGCTTAATATAGTTTTGATCAAGCTCTACCTTATCTTCATAGGAAACCGTAACCGAACACTTCTCTATAATTCGTTTTAAGATTCTCTCATCAAGATCTGAAGCAACTACTAACTCCTTTGTGCCTGAACTTGCAATATCATGAATAACATCTTCAAGTGCATCACCAATTAGCGTTACAGCACATTCACCAGTTGTTAGATCCGTTCTAGCAAGTCCAAAAGTTTGATCTTCAAATGCCGTCATTGCCACTAAGTAATTGTTTTCTTTTTCCTTTATGACATTTCCGTTCATCATCGTCCCTGGTGTAAGCATCTTAACTACTTCACGTTTCACTACGCCTTTTGCAACTTTCGGATCCTCTACTTGCTCACACAAGGCAACTTTGTAGCCTTTCTCAATTAATCGTGACATGTATTGATCAGCTGAATGATAAGGTACACCACACATTGGTATGCGATCTTCACCTTGTCCTCTACCCGTTAACGTAATTTCTAATTCTTGGGCTGCAAGTTTTGCATCCTCGTAGAATAATTCATAAAAGTCTCCGAGACGAAAAAATAAAAAGGCATCTTGATGCTGTGCCTTTATTTCTAAGTATTGTTTCATCATAGGGGTAATTTGTGCCATAATATCCTCCACCGTACATAATTAATACGATTTATTATATCATAGCCACTATGAATCTCGCATTAGGGAGTCTTTTACTGTATGGGATTTACTTTATGAAAAAAATGAGAGCAAACCTTGGCGGCTTGCTCTCTCGTCTTATTTATCAAATTCACTGTGTAAGAAATTTGGATCAAGACGCTCATACTCCTCATCGCTCACATCATCTGCCGCTTGTGCACTAGGAAAATCCTCTAAAAGACCATCAGAATTTACGGCTACAGCAACCTTTGTCTCACCGATACACTCTACTAGAAACTCCCGCTCTACCTGTACATCAACATTCGCTCCGTTTTCAGAGATTGTTGCTTCCAATGTATTTGGCTGCTGAACTGCTCTTGCAATAACGTCCATTTCATCAGATAGGATATTTTCATCCTGCATGGAAAGTGGAATTACATCAGAGTAAGTAACGGTTTGCGTTGCAACATCTGTCTTCGTATTTTTATTATACGAAAACCAAACGTTGATATCATAGCTCCCTTGCACCACTACAGAGTCGCCCTTCTTATCTGCTGAATACTTATGATTAATAATCCAGCAGCCTAGAATGCTTGACGGTCTGTGTGAAGGGCTAATCGTATGTGTTGCTTCTGAAAACTTACGACCTTTTCCACATACCGCTTTTGTAATAATTTCACGATAGTTAAATTTTTGAGACATGAAACAAAACCCTCCTCTTTCTCATATCATATCGAGTTGTCGGTCGCTCGTGTCGGCTCAACGTGCCAAATTCGCTCCGCCAAATGCTTCACTGTCATCCTATGCAGGGCGAATAACCAATGTGCGAAAAAAGAATGTAAGATGATAGCAAAGCGTTATCTATATCACGATATGTTGAGTTTTCAAAGTTTAGTACATCAATCGAGAAAAGTTCTTAAAAATATCCAGTTTCTTTGCATTGACAGGTTACAACCAAATTTTTTTCAACACCAATTAGTCAAAAAGTAGAAAAAAGGGCTATTAATTATTTATAGAGAAAGTAACTTATTTATGACCACTTTTTCTTTTAATAGTAAAAAAAAACAGATCTATTCATCTTATCGAATAGATCTGTTTACCAAACCTCTTAATTATTGACAACCACCATCAAAATAAGGGTTTTTCGTCGTTGTTCCTTTTACTAAATCTCCACCCATTGAAGTAATAATCTCTTCAGTCACTGCTTTAGAAATTGTATTTGAAACCATCTGCAATAATTCATTTACTTCAATTTGGCTCGATTTGAATTCTTGTACTAATGGAATCGAATCAATTTCTTCGTGCAATGCATCAATTTTAGCTTCCACTTCTTTTAGCGCTTCAGCCTTTCCATAATGCTGGAGATTTACCGCTTCTTTTTGAAGCTTTTTAATTTGCGCGATCAGCTCTTGTACTTTTAGATGCTCATTTATTTGTTTTTCAGCTCGTTTAAAGAAGTCCACTTCTTCTGTTTCTGCCATCATCTTTGCTAATTCTCTAGCTTTATTACGAATATCTTCTCTTGTATATGTTGTCATTATTGTTTTACCTCCGCCATCTCAACCATTTCACCATTTAACGACCATGTCTTTGCTTCTGTCACTTTAACATAAACAATCTTACCAATTACCGATTTAGGAGCTACAAAGTTCACTAAACGATTCGTTCTTGTTCGGCCTGCTAACACGTCAGGATTTTTCTTACTTTCTCCCTCAACAAGAACTTCAACAATCTGATCTTGGTAATCAAGGTTTTTCTTTGCTGAAATTTCATTTACAAGTGCATTTAAACGCCCTAGACGCTCACGTTTAACTTCCATTGGTACATTATCTTTCATTTTTGCAGCTGGAGTTCCTTCACGAGGTGAGTATATATATGTGTAGGCACTATCAAACTCAATCTCGCGTACAAGAGAAAGGGTCTCTTCAAATTGCTCCTCTGTCTCATTCGGGAATCCAACAATTAAGTCTGTTGTAAACGATGCGTTTGGAATCGCCATTTTTATTTTATAAGCAAGCTCTACATATTGCTCACGTGTATATTTTCTAGCCATTAATTTCAAAATCTCAGAGTTACCATGCTGAACTGGCAAATGAATATGCTCAACTAGGTTTCCACCTTTAGAGAGTACAGATATTAGGTGATCATCAAAGTCTCTCGGATGACTTGTTGTAAAACGAACACGCGGAATATCAATTTTATGAATTTCATCCATCAAATACCCTAGGCCGTAATTTTTTCCTTCTAAATCTTTCCCATAAGCATTTACATTTTGGCCAAGTAAAGTAATTTCCTTGTAGCCTTGTCTAGCTAAATCGCGGACTTCGGCAATGATATCTTCAGGAAGACGACTTCGCTCTTTTCCACGTGTGTAAGGAACGATACAATACGTACAAAACTTATCACAGCCATACATGATATTTACCCATGCTTGTGTTTTTCCTTGACGAGCACGAGGCATGTTTTCAACAATATCGCCCTCTTTAGACCAAACTTCAACAACCATTTCTTTCCCATAGATAGCATTTCTTAAAAGCTCTGGCAAACGATGAATGTTATGGGTACCGAAAATTAAATCAATGTGCTGATGTTTTTGCATGATACGGTTTACAACTGATTCTTCCTGTGACATACAGCCACAAACACCAACTATCAATTCTGGTCGTTCAACTTTTAATGCTTTTAAATGACCAATTTCACCAAACACTTTGTTTTCAGCATTTTCACGAATCGCACAAGTATTTAATAAAATGACATCCGCTTCCATTGTTTCCTCTGTTGATTCAAAGCCCATTTCCAGTAGGAGACCTGCCATATTTTCTGAATCATGTGTATTCATCTGACAGCCATAAGTACGAATAAGGAACTTCTTACCATTCCCTATTCCCTTCATCTCTTCAGGAATTAGACTGTCTGGACGTATGACTTGTACATCCTCTTTTCCTCGGCGCTTTCCCTGCTTATAATCTGGTTGATCATAAATAGAAATGTCTCGCCCTTCGATCCGGATTACCTTTTTATTATCTTCCTCTGATATCACTTTAGCATTTGAGAAATCAAAATATTTACTATAGTCTTTTTTCTTGTTTTCTTTATCTATAGGTTCATTTGTATTTCCTAAACGTCCTAAACGTTGATCTTCATTCATTGATAAAAACTCCTTTCATCAAGCTTCTAAAAGCAAACAAATAGAAAGCTCACTGTACGTGAGCGAAATTTTGCATAGTTTCCTTCATACATTATACGTGGAACTTTCAAGAAACTCAATGAATCTTGTTTGTCTATCTTTTAACAAGTCGGTAGGTAATTGAAAAAAAAAAGACGCAGAACTCTTTTATTTGAGTAGTGACTTTTAATAGCTTTAATTAGTTTTTTTTAAACAGAAACATTTGTTTCATACATAATAGTGCGAACATGTTTGCGATGGCTTCACTCGCCGTGCGCCTTTTAGGAGAAGACCGCTCCTAAAAGGCTTAAAACCTAGCAGCGGCTTCGCTCATCTTCCTCTGTTTTTTCAAGAAGAAAGGTACCTGTTTGTACGTAATAGTGCGAACATGTTTGCGATGGCTTCACTCGCCGTGCGCCTTTTAGGAAAAACCCACTCCTAAAAGGCTTAAAACATTTACGGCGGCTTCGCTCATCGCTTCGCAAAAAGACCAAAAGGGAAGATCGTCCTTTTGGTCTTTTTGCTCTTACATAAATTCTGCCATTAGTTTGTTGAACTTTTCTTCTGTTAGCTCTAAATTTTGGTGTGCTAATGGTTTTTCGTCGTATGAGTCGATTAACTCTTGGTATGACTTTTGTTCTGTGTTTTGGTAAATGAGACCTGTTACAAGACCGTTATGTTCCATTAATGTTTGCATAGCAGTCATGCGGTTGGACGGATCGTAATTTTCAACATCTGCAAGCTTCGTAATATTTTCCTTAAACCAATCATACGTGTTCACTTTATTAAATGTAACACAAGGACTAAATACGTTAATGAGAGAGAAGCCTTTATGGTTAATCCCTTGTTCAATTAATGAAGTTAATTCCTTCAAGTCACTTGAGAAACTTTGTGCGACAAACGTTGCCCCAGCAGTTAATGACATTTCCATTACATTTAGAGCTGATTCAATGGAGCCGCCCGGTGTACTCTTTGTTTTAAAGCCCATGTCGCTACGTGGTGATGTTTGCCCTTTCGTCAAGCCATAAATTTGGTTATCCATGACGATATACGTTACATCTATGTTACGGCGAATAGCGTGAATCGTATGTCCCATTCCAATAGCAAAGCCATCCCCATCTCCACCAGACGCAATAACTGTTAAATCACGGTTAGCCATTTTGACCCCTTGTGCGATTGGTAGAGCGCGCCCGTGTACGCCGTGAAAACCATATGAATTAATATAACCTGAAATACGACCTGAACAACCAATACCAGAGATTACAGCAAGGTCATCTGGCTCTAAACCAACATTTCCTGCAGCACGCTGAATTGCTGCTTGAACAGAGAAGTCCCCACAGCCAGGGCACCAGTTTGGCTTTACTTTGTTTCTAAAATCTTTAAATGTTGCCATCTAAACCAACTCCTTGCTTACATCATGTAGTTCCTTACAAGTTTCATGTAATTCACCAGGTAAAAATGGGTTTCCGTCATATTTCAATACATTTTCAATTTTCACATTGCCAACATTCATTTTAATAATGTTGGCTAATTGAGCTGTCGCATTGTTTTCTACTACGACTACTTTTTTAGCACGATCAATTAATGGCTTTAATTCATCCGTTGGGAAAGGGTGTAACAAACGAATCTGCGCATGGTTCACTTTAATGCCATCTACTTCGAGTCTTGGCATTGCCTCTGCAATTGTTCCACGTGTAGAGTTGACCCCAATGACCAATAAATCCGCTTCAGCATGCTTTGCATCTACAAAAATAGGGTCTTTAAACTGTTTTGGTAAATTCGCTACTTTTCGCATCCGCTTATCCATTTGATTCTTACGATTTTCAGGACTTTCAGACGGTTTTCCTGTTTCATCGTGCTCAACACCTGTCACGTGATGAATTCCGTTCTTCATGCCTGGAATCACTCGATTCGAAACACCTGATTCTGTTAATTCATAGCGTTTATAATACGCTTTGTCTTCTCGTTCTGGAATCTCTTCCCCTAACTGCAGCGCACCACGACGAATTTCTACTCTACTATAATCAAGCGGTTCTACAGTTTGTTTCCCTAACGACAAGGCAAGGTCTGTCACTAAAATAACTGGGCACTGGTATTCTTCTGCTAGATTAAAAGCTTCAACAGTATCGTAGAAAGCTTCCTCTACAGTACTCGGTGTGATAACAATTTTTGGAATGTCTCCATGTGTACTAAAAATCATGGCCATTAAATCTGATTGTTCTTGTTTCGTAGGTAATCCCGTACTTGGCCCCCCGCGTTGCGTATCCATAATAACAAGCGGTTGTTCCGTCATACCCGATAAGCCAATCGCCTCAGCCATTAAAGATAAGCCAGGACCAGCTGAAGCCGTAAACGAACGTACTCCGGCATAATTCGCACCAATGGCCATTGTACATGCAGCGATTTCGTCTTCTGTTTGAATAACTGTACCACCAAATTCAGGCAATTTTTCAATCATATATTCCATAATTTCAGATGCAGGTGTAATTGGATACGCTGCCATGAAACGACTTCCCGCTGCAACAGCTCCCATTCCAATTGCATCATTTCCGATCATAAACATTCGCTTTTTGCCATCAGCCGGAGCCAGTTGCAATTCAGGCATGTCTGTCCCTGCTTCTTTGCGGAAGTAAGCAGCTCCTGCGCGGATCGCCTCCATGTTCTTCTCAACAACACTTGTTCCTTTTTTCAAGAAAAGATCTTCAACAACATCTTTATACGTATCAGGCGCTAAACCTAGAATCGCACTTGAAGCCCCGACAGCAACCATATTCTTCATTAAAGATGTACCTAGCTCTGTCGCTATCTCCGTAAAAGGTACAACAAAAAGGCGTACATCATAACCTTCCGTTACGACAGGATTAAATTTAGCATCAGCAATAATAATGCCATCTTCACGTAATTCATGAATATTAACATCAATTGTTTCTTGATCAAACGCCACTAAAATATTTAAATCATCTGAAATTGAATTTAAAGGGGTCGTACTTACACGAATCTTATTGTTCGTATGTCCACCTTTGATACGTGAAGAAAAATGACGATACCCAAATAAATAATAACCATGACGATTCAATGCAGAAGCAAAAATTTCACCTGTACTTTCAATTCCTTCCCCTTGCTGACCGCCAACTTTCCATGATAACTGCTCTCTCACACTCTCCACCCCTTGCTTGTCTATTAGACTAAAAACACGAAATATCAAATTATTGTCATAATATCACATTTCCGAGTAAATTAATAGACTTACTCGCCTATTACAATAAATATATATCTTAAACGTTCTTATATTAGTCCCAAACTTGCTAAAAAGCAAGACTTTTCAAAGATAAGTAAATTTAATTTAAAGTTTTCATATGTAAACTAGAGTGTATTTCTATATATACAGAAATCAATCTATTCTAAAGATTATTTATTATTATTGATAAAACTAAAACACGGAAAAATGCCTACTTACAAATATGTAAGTAGGCATTTGGCAGAGCACCATTTTTTATCTGGGCTCAACGATAATTTTCATAGCTGTTCGCTCTTCTCCCTCAATTTGAATATCAGTAAAGGCCGGGATACAAACAAGGTCAATACCACTTGGGGCAACAAATCCCCTCGCAATCGCAATCGCTTTTATTGATTGATTAAGCGCTCCTGCTCCTATTGCTTGGATTTCTGCCGCTCCCCGTTCACGTATGACCCCAGCTAACGCGCCAGCAACAGAGTTGGGAGTAGATTTTGCTGAAACTTTTAAGACTTCCATTTCTTGTACCTCCTCTTTATGTGAAAAGTGGGCTGTCCATGATTACGATCGTTTTCATGCGTTCAACAGTGCAATTAGCAAGCAAACATTTGCTAATCGTACAAGATGTGAATCTAATTCATCTTATTTCAGAAAACCTATCCTTATTCCTAAATCTAAAAAATTTCTTACTCGATTACGTATAAAAAGGGTGATCATCATTAATGAGGATTCGTTTCACTGACTTAGAAAGCCCTGTTTTGGGGTCAAGGTCAATTAAGACTCCACTTAACTGTGTACGCCCCTCTGCTACTTCAAAACGTACCGGTAAATTCGTTAAAAATTTATGAAGCACTGGTTCTTTTTCAACACCAAGAATGCCGTCATAAGGGCCAGTCATACCAACATCCGTTAAATAAGCCGTTCCTTTCGGTAATACACGTTCGTCTGCTGTTTGGACGTGAGTGTGAGTACCAACGACTGCAGAGACTCGACCGTCTAAATACCATCCCATTGCTTGTTTCTCACTAGTCGCTTCAGCATGAAAATCAACGAAAATATATGGAGTTCGACCTTTTATTTCTTCTAATATTTCATCCATTTTTGTAAATGGACAATCAATCGGTGGTAAAAATGCTCGACCCATAATATTAATTACAGCAATTTCAATATTGTTGATTTTGACAAGTGTATAACCTTTTCCCGGTACACCCACCGGATAATTAGCTGGTCGTACTAATGCTTTTGCACGATCAATAAATTCGAAAATTTCTCGATTATCCCATGAGTGATTTCCAAGTGTCACCACCTGTGCTCCTGCATCTAAAAACCCTTTGTAGATTTTTTCTGTAATGCCCTTTCCAGAAGCCGCATTTTCACCATTAATGACTGTAATTGTTGGCTTGTACGTTTGTTTTAATTTCATTGTATATTCCTTTATCATCTTTCGGCCGGGTGCCCCAACTACATCCCCAATAAATAAAATTCTCATAATTGCTCCTTCACTTATGTACTTTATCTATATTATTAGCTACATTTCCTTTATTAAAAACAAATAAAGTGGCGAAAATCGCCACTTTATTTTGCATACTCAACGGCACGTGTTTCACGGATAACCGTTACACGAATATGCCCTGGATAATCTAGTTCTTCTTCAATTCTCTTCGTAATATCACGAGCTAGTTTATGTGCAAGTGCATCATCAACAACATCTGGTCTAACCATAATTCGTACTTCACGTCCAGCTTGGATCGCATACGTCTTTTCAACGCCTTCAAACGATTCAGAGATTTCCTCTAACTTTTCAAGACGACGAATGTAGGTTTCCAGTGTTTCTCTTCGCGCACCTGGTCTTGCAGCCGAAAGGGCATCAGCTGCTGCAACAAGTGTTGCGATAATGGAAGTTGATTCCGTGTCCCCATGATGAGATGCAATAGCATTAATGACAACTGGGTGTTCTTTATACTTCGTCGCCAGTTCTACCCCAATCTCCACATGGCTACCTTCTACTTCATGATCAATTGCCTTACCGATATCGTGAAGCAACCCTGCTCGTTTTGCTAGCTTAACATCTTCGCCTAATTCAGACGCCATTAATCCAGCTAAATGAGCCACTTCCATAGAGTGTTTCAATACATTTTGGCCATAACTTGTTCTAAATTTCAAACGACCGAGAATTTTAATTAAATCCGGGTGTAACCCATGAATTCCCATCTCAAACGTTGTTTGTTCCCCGTACTCTCTTATCGCTTCATCAACCTCGCGACGAGACTTATCGACCATTTCTTCGATACGAGCAGGATGGATACGACCATCTTGAACAAGCTTCTCAAGTGCAGTACGAGCAATTTCACGACGAATTGGATCGAAACCAGATAGAATAACTGCTTCAGGCGTATCGTCAATAATTAGATCGATTCCTGTCAACGTTTCTAACGCTCGGATATTACGCCCTTCACGACCAATGATTCTTCCTTTCATCTCATCGTTTGGCAGCGCGACTACCGAAACCGTCGTTTCTGCTACGTGGTCTGCAGAACAACGTTGGATCGCAAGTGACAATACTTCTTTCGCCTTTTTATCAGCCTCTTCTTTCGCTTGTGCCATTCGCTCTTTAACAATAAGAGCTGTTTCATGAGCAATTTCTTGTTCAACCTCACTACGAATGGTTTCACGAGCTTCTTCGCGGGAAAATCCAGAAATACGTTCAAGCTCAGCTTGCTGCTTGCTCAAGATTTCCTCCACTTTGCTATCCATCTCTTCAATTTGTCGTTGTTTTTTGGTGAGAGATTCCTCCCTTTTATCCAAAGACTCTTCCTTCTTATCTAAGGTTTCACTCTTTCGGTCAAGAATCTCTTCTTTCTGTACCAAACGATTCTCTTGTTTTTGAATCTCATTTCTTCGTTCACGAACCTCACGCTCTGCTTCTGTGCGAATTTTATGTGCCTCATCCTTCATCTCAAGGATAGCTTCTTTCTTACCCGCTTCTGCTTCACGCTTCGCATCTTCAACAATTTGTTTCGCTGCATGTTCCGCACTGGAAATTTTCGCTTCTGCAATGGATTTTCGAACAAGATATCCAACAACTGCACCAATACCTGCAGAGACAACAAGCAAAATGGAGATGATCAATATTTCCATACTCTTTCACCTCCTCTTGCTATCTAATTGTTGGTTTCAAAAATTTGTCATACGTTTCATCATTATAAAAAACAAACGCATATTACATTTGATCGCGGAAAAAATAAATAACACATAAAAACTTAACCGCATTCTACTTAATTTTATAGCTCGTTTTAGTCAATGTCAAGTGTTGTCAATTTTCGCAACTTCACTTATTCCATCTTTTATGGAAACCTCATAAGATAGATCTCCAGATTGGGCTAAATGATAATTATGAGTAATCATAATAATTTGTCGATTAAACATTGTACTAAGTGATTTTAAGAACTCATATAAATAAAGAACATAATCACCCGAGACGTGTTTTCCAGGCTCATCTAGCAACAGAGGTCCTTCTCTTCTTGGCTGAACCGTTTCAATTAATGCAACTCGAAGGGCTAAAGTAACAATATCAACAACTCCTCCCCCACGTGAGTCTTGGGGTCTCGTTTTTACTTTGACCCCTTCATATTCTGAAACCACATAGAATTCTGCGACCGCTTTGTTTCCATGCTCTTCTAGTTCAATTTGAAACGAAAAAAGTGGGCCAAACACATACTGCAATGCATTTGTTACTAACGTCTCGATCTGTTGCTTTGCTTGTTCTCTTGCATACTCTGCCGATTGTTGAAGTAAAACTCGAGCTTTCTCATACGTATCAATTGTTTCAAAATACGAATCAAGCTCTTTAATTTTTTCAGCTAACTGCTCTTCTAATAAGGTTTTTTTTGCATCCAGTCTCGTCCATTTATCTTGAGCTCTTTTAAAGCGATCCTCTAATTGTTTTAATTGATTTGATGAATTATTCATCCTCAATCAGTTCCTTTGGAATCAACTCCCACGTTTCTCTCAAAGATACCTCAATTTCTTTCTCAAGCTTTTCAATTTCTTGATCAAGCTCTTCGGGTTTCACCCCAAGCTCTTCTAGCTCAACTAAGAGTCTATTTTTCTGGTTTTCTAGTTCTTCAAGCTTTGCTTCAGCTCGATAACGCATATCCCTTGCTTTATCAATTGCTTGTTTAATTTGTCCTAATTGCTTTTCTACTGACATACTACCATTCACCCTCTTATTAGTTATTCATCATGTTTGCAAATAGCTTGACCACAAGTTGGGCATGTTCCTTCAGCTAAAAGACGTTCTTGTAGAGCTGCTTCAGCTATTTCTTGCTCAACCTTCTGTGCTTGAATATATCGTCTGCCTTCTTCTGATCTCCGTTGATAACCTTTTAATTCTGTTTGTATCGCTTTTAACTTATTACAAGTATCTGTCTTCTCGGCAATCATTTCTTGCTTGTTTTTCAGTTCAGTAACATTAGGTAATCTGTCATATATAAGTTGAATCTTTTTAGATTGATTGATGTTTCCTTGTAATAGTTCTTGGATTTGGTGTAGCTTTTTCTGCTTCAATTGGCTTGCAGAAATACGCTCCAATGTTTCTACACTAACGGAATCGATAAACCTTGTTTTCTTTGTTCTTTGCTTTTCTTCCCTCTCAGATCTCTCAACCATGTTAAAGTGCTGTAACTTGTTATTTAATTGTTTTAGAAGCTTCAATTGATGATTTAACTTTTCATATCGGCGATTTGCTAGTTCTGTCTGCTCCGTCTTTTCCAACCATTTTTGACATATAGCAATTGTTTTGTTAACTTCTTGCCGTTGTTTTCTCTTTTGCTCATATACTGTAAATCTATGGATCATCTCCTGCAATTGTTCTTTTTTGCCTTCCCAACGATTTACATTTTTAACAATATTTAATCTCCGTATTGTTATACTTTCTTCAGTTCTTACTTGATGTAGCATTTCTCTTAGCTTCTGAAGCTTGTCTTTTTTCTCAAGCAACTTTTTAACATGCTGAATATTGGAATCTGCTTGAATCAATTGTGATTTTAATTCATCTAAATGAGAAAAAGGTTCAATATCTTCTCTCAGTCTATCAATCACTTGCTGTTCTTGTTTCATTCTTACATTTAACTGTGAAACATCTTTCGTCGTATCACGAATAGCCATATCTAGAAAATGAGCACCGCTAATTCTCCCAAGTGCTTTTGCACGTATGGAGCTTGTGTTCTCTAATAAAAATGGTCCATCTAATTGCTGCGATAAATGAATCATTAACTCATTGTCATGATCAATTCGCAAGTGATCCATCCCATGTGCTTTCATTACTTCCTCGGGCACATGAATGCCAAATCCCTCTAACACAAGCTCTTGTTCACCTTCTTTTTTAATGATATAGCGATTTTTTGATCCTGTACGCTCACGAGTAATAACCGTTTCATTTTCAAACGTTACGGTAACTCTAACAAAGTCACCAGAAACACGAATGAAATCCGTTCCTCTTGGCTGATTATACAAGGCCCAGCGAATTCCCCTTAAGATTGCTGTCTTTCCACTATCTGATTGGCCAACAATTACATTTAAGCCATTACTAAACTCGACGAAAGTATCTAAGTGAGATTGGAAATTTTCTAACCGAACCGCTCGAATATTATTCATACTCTCCGTCCTTCCATACCTCTTCAATGACTGTCATCCTACGCAGTGCCTCTTGTTTAACTTTTTCTTCGACATTTTTCAAAGAAGCGATTTCAAGGATAATATCACTCATATTCAAAGTTTGAAATTGCGATGTTTCTTTTACTTGTTGAACAAAACTATGTAATTTTTCTTCTTGATGGACAGCTTTTTCTAAAAACGAACGATCTAAAACATCGTCCCCTTTTTGCGCTCTCTTTATAGCAATTTCCCGCAACGAAATTTCCCTATCAATGATTGAACCAATAATAACTTTAGGCATTCTGCTTATTTCTGACCAATGGTTATTAACACGAGCTAGGGCTCCTGGGTTACAAATAAATTTGCCATTTCGTTCCTTGATTCCAAAACCGCCGTGAAAATGGCCCGTTAAAATAATATCTGCCGTTGTTCCCCATATATGATCAATGATCGTATGGGGCACTCCTTCAGGTAAGGCTTTCTCGACAAGCATACTATGAACAATGTGGATAAGAACATCCGAGTTTGTTTCATTGGTTGGATAATAGTCTAATTTCGGATCACGTTGGTCTAAATCATAGTGATAAGGTTGCCCACTAATTTGTACTCGTTGCCCATTTTTTTCTATTACTATAGGGTTACTAGGATCAATGACTGTCATCACACCAAATGAATCCATTAACCCTAGCATCGTTCGTGAAATCGTTTCTGGATTGTGCCCAAATGTATCGTGATTACCAGCAACCACATAAATGGGCATGTTAGCCTTCATGAAAATTTTCGCGAATTGTCCGACAACATTTGGAGATAGATCTGGACGATCAAACACATCCCCTCCGTGCAAAAGTGCATCGACCTCTTCTTTATTTGCTAGTTCAATAACTTCCTCTAACTTTTCTTTTAGTGTATCAACGTAAACGTCCAATCGATTTTTTGGAGTCGTTCCACGTATATGTGTGTCTGTTACATACAAAAATTTCATCACTTGACACCTCCTTTTAAAAATCTTAAAAGAAGGAGGTGTCCCAAAGGTACATTTCACCTTTAGAACACCCCTTCATCCAAATATTATTTTAAATCAAAAGGAACTTCATCAAACTCTTCTTCTGTCGCTGCCGCTACTTCTATTTCACCATTTAAACCATGATGCTCACGAATCAGAGTTTCAATTTTTTCTGCAATGTGTGAATTTTCTTTTAAGAACTGTTTAGAATTTTCACGTCCTTGACCGAGACGCTCCTCGTTAAATGAGTACCATGCTCCACTTTTTTGAACGATATCTAGATCTGATCCAATATCTAAAATCGATCCTTCACGAGAAATACCTTCTCCGTACATGATATCAACTTCTGCTACTTTAAATGGAGGGGCTACTTTATTTTTCACAACTTTAATCTTAGTTTTGTTCCCTACCATATCATTGCCTTGCTTTAATGTTTCCGCACGCCGAACTTCTAAACGAACCGAAGAATAGAACTTCAAAGCTCGACCACCAGGAGTCGTCTCTGGGTTCCCGAACATTACGCCCACTTTTTCCCGAATTTGGTTAATAAAAATCGCTATCGTCTTCGATTTGTTTATTGCTCCAGATAGCTTACGTAATGCCTGTGACATTAGACGAGCTTGCAAGCCAACATGACTATCTCCCATGTCTCCTTCAATCTCAGCTTTTGGTACAAGGGCAGCAACACTATCAATAACAATCATATCAACCGCGCCACTACGCACTAAAGCTTCAGCAATTTCTAAGGCTTGTTCTCCTGTATCCGGCTGTGAAAGCAATAACTCATCAATGTTAACTCCTAATTTTTGAGCATAAACTGGATCTAGCGCATGCTCTGCATCGATGAAGGCTGCTTGACCACCTTGTCTCTGAACTTCTGCAATCGCATGTAACGATACAGTTGTCTTACCTGAAGATTCTGGACCGTAAACTTCAATGACACGCCCCTTAGGATAGCCACCTACTCCAAGTGCAATATCAAGCGCAAGTGCGCCACTTGAGACGGTTGATACACGTTGCTCTGCTTGTTCACCAAGCTTCATAATTGACCCTTTACCAAATTGTTTTTCGATTTGACGTAGTGCCATATCAAGGGCAGCCTTACGATCACTCATTATGAATCTCTCCTCTATTATCAATAATAATGTATTTAAAATCGGAAAAGCGAATCTATGTTTCATTCTTTACTATCATACATTTTTTTTTCGCTTTTGCCAATAGTTTTACGAACATTTATTCGCGTCAGTGGTAGTAGGAAAAACATGTCAGAGGAAAACAAGCAGTAAGAAGAAAAAAGTGAAAGAGTCCATTAAAGAAGGTTACAAAAAGGACATCTTTCGCCTTTTTCAATTCCCTTCTTTAACAGAGCTCTCTTTCATTTTCTGTGGTTAACTACGGGTTGGAGTGCGGCGTGGTTCGCGCTTAGGACGTGGTTTAGCTGGTTCTAAATTCACTCGTGCACCACTAATTCGCGAATAACGAAGAGCTTCATATACAAATGGAGCCGCTTCTTCAGGAACTTCAACAAAAGTGAAGTTTTCAAATATATCAATCTTCCCAACGGATTTTCCAGGGATACCAACAAGCTCTGAAATCGCTTCAATTAACACCTTAGGCGTCATATTTACATTTCTACCTACATTAATGAAGAAGCGAACCATGCCTTTGGCAGCACCAGTATCTCCAAAACTATAACCTGTTTCATCGGTGGATGAAGCAGGAGAAAAATTCATTTTTAATAGTGCCGACACGACGTCACGTGCTGAAAATTCTGCTAAGATTTCATCTACGAGTGGATCAAACAATTCAGCTTCTTTTCCACTAGTGTTGATCGTATCGGAAATTAACTTTTTCCAAGAACCTTGTTGCTTTACAACTACTTCTTCAATAGTTGGGACATCTTGCGAAGGAATACTCATTTTAATCTCTTGTTCAATCGAACGCAAGTGTTTCATCTCACGCGGTGTAACAAGAGTCAGTGCTAATCCCTTTCGACCAGCACGGCCCGTTCGACCAATGCGATGCACATAGCTCTCAGGGTCTTGAGGAATATCGTAGTTAATAACATGGGTAACATTATCAACGTCAATTCCACGAGCCGCTACATCTGTTGCAATAAGAAATTCAATCGCAGAGTCACGAAACTTCTTCATAACTGCATCGCGTTGTGATTGAGTTAAATCACCATGTAAACCATCGGCTAAATACCCACGAGCTTGAAGGGCTTCAGCTAATTCAGCAACACCTTTTTTTGTTCGGCAAAACAATATTCCTAATTCAATCTCTTCACTGTCAATAATGCGGCAAAGAGATTCAATTTTACTTCGTTCTAACACTTTATAATACATTTGGTCAATTAATGGTGCCGTCACTTCACCTTTGTTAATCGTAACGGTTTTTGGTGCCGTCATATACTTACGAGATAGTTTTTTAATAGCCGGCGGCATCGTCGCAGAGAAAAGAAGTGTTTGTCGATCTGTATTCACTTGGCGGAGAATCGATTCAATATCATCAACAAATCCCATATCTAGCATTTCATCTGCTTCATCAAGAACAATTGTATGAACTTGATCTAGCTTTAATGTTTGTCTACGCAAGTGATCGAGTATTCGACCTGGAGTTCCAATGACTACTTGAACACCTTGCTTTAAAGCTCGAATTTGATGACCGATTGACTGACCTCCATAAATTGGCAAAGTACGAATAGATTTATGGACAGATAGCTTTTGAAGTTCGCCTGAAACTTGAATAGCTAATTCTCGCGTCGGTGTCAAAATTAATGCTTGAACATAACGGTCAGATGTTACCTTGTCAACAACAGGGATCCCAAACGCCGCCGTCTTACCCGTTCCTGTTTGCGCCTGACCAACTACGTCTCCACCTTCCAAAATGACAGGAATAGCTTTTTCTTGAATAGGAGAAGGTTCTTCAAAGCCCATGTCTTTAATTGCTCGTTTTATCGGTTCTGAAATCTGAAAATCATTAAAGTACGTTGTCATTCTTTCATATTCCACCTTTTCATTTCTTTCAATAAATAAAAACAGCCATATTTAATAGCTCGATCTGTAACAGCCTTACGATTTCCGGCTAAATTCAACTCATAGTACAATGGCTCTGGGGTAAGTCCAGCCACGCCAATAAAAATCGTACCAGGTTCCTTCCCTTCTTGCTTAGACGGACCTGCTACACCAGTGAAACTAATTGCTATATCAGATACGCACCGTTCCTTCGCGCGCTTAGCCATTTCAATAGCACATTGAGGACTGATCACACCATATTTTCTTATGACTTCATTCGACACCCCTAAAACCTTTTCCTTCACTTCTGTCGCATAGGAAACGATTCCACCTCGGTAAATAGCCGAAGACCCCGAAAACGAAGTCAACATGCCGGAAAATTTACCGCCTGTAAAACTTTCTGCTGTAGCTATCGTACAGTGTTTCTCTCGTAATTGCAAAAAGAGCTGCTCCATAAGCGACGTATCACCATAGCCGTATAAAAATTGACCGACACGCTTTGTAATCTGATCTTCAGTTTCATCTAGAAGCCTTTTTTGCTCAGTAGGGTCAGCATACTTAACAGTCAGTCGTAACGTCACTTCTCCTTCATTAGCTAATGGAGCAATAGTCGGATTTGTTTGAGCTTCTATTAAATCTAATAAATCTGTTTCTAATTGAGATTCACCAATACCGAAGAACCGAAGTACTCGTGATGTAATAGAAGTTTGTTCGCCCATCATTTTTGCCAATTGCGGTACAAATTCATTAGTAAACATTGGCTTCATTTCTTGCGGAGGACCCGGGAGCAGGACAATTTTCGTGTCATTAAAAGTAACAATCATCCCTGGAGCCATTCCATGGTAGTTATGCAGTACGTGACTTCCTTCAATTACAAGAGCTTGCTTACGATTATTTTCTGACATAGGGCGATTTCTCTTCAGAAAATAAGACTCAATATTATGTAATGATTCCTCATGATGCACGAGCTTTCTACTCACGAATGATGCGACCGTTTCTTTTGTTAAATCGTCCTTGGTTGGACCGAGGCCACCTGTAATAATAACCAAATCTGAACGGGAATTGGCTAACTCTAAAGCGGATGTAAGTCTTTTCCCATTATCGCCTACTGTTGATTGATAAAAAACATTTACCCCAAGAAGAGCTAATTCTTGAGATAGAAAGGCCGCATTAGTATTAACAATTTGTCCAAGTAATAACTCTGATCCTACAGAAATTAATTCAGCATTCATTGCATCTACCCGCCTACTATTTTGATTTTAGGAGAATGTGTTGATTCTTTTGAAAATATTCAATTCCTGACACAATCGTTAAGAAAGTAGCTATATAAATCGCGATCATATCAAAAGGTAATGAAATTGCTTGGAATGGCCAGTTGTGCAACATAAGTGCAGAGATTGCAACAATTTGGGACACGGTTTTCAACTTTCCAAGTTGGCTCGCTGCAATGACATCCCCATCAGCAGCAGCAACTAACCGAATACCTGTCACTGCAAATTCTCGGCTAATAATGACTATAGCGATCCAAGCTGGCAAAAGCTGAAGTTCAACCAACGCAATTAAAGCCGCTGTGATTAATAGCTTATCAGCAAGCGGATCTAGAAATTTCCCTAAGTTTGTCACAAGTTGATACTTTCTAGCATAGTACCCGTCCAGCCAATCCGTTGCAGCAGCAATAATAAAAATGATCGCTCCGATAAAATGGGCAAGAGGTATGGTCGTGCCAAGAAGATGAATGTCACCAATTGAAAAAGGGACTAAGAAAAAAATCATAAATAATGGAATAAGAAATATCCGAGAGATCGTTATTTTATTTGGTAAATTCACAAAATTCCCTTCCTTCATAAAAGGTGATTGCTAATGTAGTAAAGTCCATTAATCATTGTACCATAATTTCTATAAATTAATAAATGTAACCAACTTATTCCTCAATATAAAAAAGACCTTCTCTACACGAGGGCACTGAAAGTGATTCCTTTTCAGTGCCCTCTACACCTACTCCTTTTGAAAAGGGATGAGTGTAGAGAAAGATCCTCTTATTCTGATTCTTCAGCTATAACAGTTATATCAATCTTTTGATGAGTTATATCTAAAGGAAACTCCAATTGTTGATCATTAATAAACAATTCAACAAACTGAGACGCACCGAAATTAAAGATAACCCGTTCTTCCCCATCTAACTCAGGAGTAATAACTTCTCCTTCTGTTGGTATCCCAGTGTAAACAGTCTTCCCTAAAGCATTCTTCACATCAATATATGATCGCTCTCCAGTAATTTCAATACGAACATCGGATAGCTGACCATTTTCCAACTCAAAAAACGAAGTATTTCCAGAGCTTTCAATAAAATTAATAGACAATTCTGGTTCAGGCTCTATCTCTTCTTCTTCAGGTTCTTCCTCTGGAATTTCTTCAACTTCAGGTTCCTCCTCTTCTTCTTCAGGAGCAGTACCTACCTCTTCGGAAAAATCAGCTTCAAGATTTTCACTGTCATCTGGGGCAATCGCACCACCATTGCCAGTACCTCCACCTTGAGCCATTAACCAAATTCCAACTACAATAATTCCAATGAACACCATCGCAATCAAAGCGGATAAAAACGACCCTTTTTTAGCTCGTTTCTTAGGACCGGCCGATGGCTTACTCCGTTCTGTACGTGACGGAAGCGTAACAGCTTCACGTTGCGGATTAGGAAGCTCATGACGATACTGATCAAACAATGGATCAGGATCTAGTCCGATTGCCTCGGCGTATGTCTTAACAAATGCTCTAGCATAAAAAATCCCAGGTAATGTATCAAACCGACCTTCTTCAATGGCAATCAAATACCGTTTTTGAATTTTTGTCGTACGTTGAAGGTCATCTAATGAAATTTGTTTCTCTTCACGCGCTTCCTTTAAATACTGACCTAATTCTGACAATCCTAACACCTACCTACCTCTAACTTATATCAAAAGAGGAAAAGCCTGATTCTACTACTTCGTATGTAATCTCTTCTCCCTCATCATTCCTAAGCTCAATTATACAATCAAAGTCTTCCAATTCATATTCAGTTTCGCGAACAAAAATATCCGGATGTTCCACCACTTTAACTGCAGGCAATCTCATGATATCACTAACAAGCGTACGATGCTTCTCCGTCGATCTCATTGTTGTCACAATTCCATCAATAATAAAAATATGGTCTTCACTCATTTCATCATCTGCCAATTGACTACGAACGGTTTGTCTTAATAGTGTAGATGAAATAAAAGACCATCTTTTATTAGCACACACACTTGCTGCAACAATGGATTCTGTTTTGCCAACACGCGGCATTCCACGAATTCCAACTAAAAAATGCCCTTCACGCTTAAATTGTTCAGCCATAAAATCAACAAGGAGACCAAGCTCATTGCGAATAAAACGAAATGTTTTCTTATCATCAGCATCACGCTCAATGTAACGGCCATGACGAATCGCAAGCCGATCACGCAGCCTAGGTTCTCTTACTTTGATAACTGAGATGTCTTCGATCGTTTCTAATATAGCTTTAAACCTGGCTACTTGATCGTCTGATGAGCTACGAATTAACATACCGCGTCTCATGTTGTCTACTCCATTTATCGTTACGATATTAATTTCTAACATCCCAAGCAGAGAAGAAATATCACCAAGAAGTCCCGGTCTGTTTTTATGTATTTGATATTCTAAGTACCATTCTTTTATAACCATTTGCTTCACCCTTTTGTACTAATTGAGACATATGTGAGGCTGTTTTGAGATCTCATCTATCATGATAATTGATTTTAATAATAATTGAAAGAACTTTGTCGGAAATAATTGTCGGTTGACAAATGGTCTATGGATAAAGTTTCTATTCTCAGTTTGCATCAAATGCTTATTCATTATGTACCAACAGTTCGAAATCAGCAATCAGATGGATGAAAAAACGCCGCAAAATGCGGCGTCTGTAAAGTGTCCTATTATTAACTAGCCTTCATTTTGAACAAGTTTTACCATCATATTTGCAATGGCATGCTGCTCTTGCTCATCTGCTACTTTCCAAAGTTCAGCTAGAACACGCTCTTGTTCGTTTTTAGGCTCAACTTGCTGCGCCAAATACTCACCAACTTGATAAGCAACATCAGACACAACATTTTGACTCATTCCTTCAGTTTCTGCTTGGTTTAAACGGTTACCTAAAAAATCTTTCCATTGTTCCCAATTGTCAAGTACAGACATATTAAGACCCTCCTTGAAAAATGTACTTCGTTAGTATTTTTTCTCATTCTTATTAGAATATTCATCGCTTCGAATTGTTTTTATAGGGGTTCATTTTTAAAGTTTTTAACAATACCACGCACCATTAATGGAAATAATTTGTCCGTTTATATAATTTGACTTGTTGGAACTTAAAAAAGAAACTGCATATGCAATATCAGCTGCATTTCCAAAAGCATGAGCAGGGATATCTTCTTTTAGCTCATCCAAATGTTCGGCCCCATTCTTTTTAAGCATCTCTGTTTCTATTGCCCCAGGCGCAATCGCATTCACTTGAATTTTACTAGGCGCCACTTCTTTTGCCAATCCTTTTACAAAGCTATTTATACCTCCTTTTGCTGCGGAATATACCACTTCACAAGATGCACCTGTTAGCCCCCAAATTGAGGAGATCACAATAATTTTCCCTTGTCGAGCTTGAATCATTTTTGGTAGCAAACTTCTTGTAATTTTCATCGGATTGACTAAATGAACATTCATCAGTTCACTTATATCAGCATTCGTTACATCAGTAAACAACCCAAAATGACTCATACCTGCATTATGAACAATAGTATGGAACGTAATGTCTTTAGGTACATTTGCAAGTAATTGCTCGTCTCCGTCATCTTTCGATAAATCAGACTGAATAAGTTGTACCGTTGCACCTAGATCCACGCATTCAGAAGCTGTTTTTTGAACCGATTTTTCGTTTTCATTGTAGTGCAAAAAAAGAGAGCAATCAGGAGATGCCAGCTCTTTTGCAATTTGAGCGCCAATTCCTCCTGATGCTCCGGTAATTAAAATAGCTTTCATGTTATTCGTTAAACCCCTCTGCTTTTACCTGACAAACCGTAAAACGGTCAAATTGAAAATGATCTTGTAAAACTTGAGTTAGTTCGTTAGGTGTAATACTTTCAAGCATTGGGACAACTTCAAATAAATTCATATCATTAAATTGATAACGTGTAAATTGGTTGGCAATATACTCAGGGGAATTGAGCGACCGTAAAAATGATCCAATTTTCTTTTTAATTGCTCGATTAACTTGAACTTCAGTTAAGCTGGATTGTTTAAATGTTTCAACCATATGTTTAATACGGTCAGCCAATTTATCTGGATATTTTGTATCTCCGCCAATAATTGTGAATCCAAAGCCCTCTTCAGCTGAATGATCAAATGAAAAAGAATCATCAATCAACCCTTCATCAAAGAGCGTTTGGTAATTATCGGAGCTTTGACCAAACATCAAATCAAGTAATATATTTATCGACAGTTCACGCTTTAATAAGTCGTCTCCCTGCCGTGTGGCACCAGTTTCCTTAAAGCCCACTAAGCATTTCGGAGTTTGTACTGGCATCGTAATAATGTTTTTCTCTTTTACTACAGATTCTGGTTCTTCTTCAAAGAAACGCTTGATCCCTTCAGGTGCAGCAAAATCCTTTTGTGATTGATTCTCTCTCACTTGCTCCATGATCTTCTCAGGGTCAACGGGTCCAATGACAAATAAGAGCATATTAGCCGGATGATAAAAGGTTTCATAGCAATTGTATAATAAATCTTTTGTAATATTAGAAATTGATTCGATCGTCCCAGCAATATCAATTTTTACAGGGTGATGGTGAAACATATTTTCAATAACACCAAAATAAGCTCTCCAATCAGGATTATCATCATACATGGTAATTTCTTGGTTTATGATCCCTTTTTCCTTTTCAACACTTTCTTCTGTAAAATAAGGATGTTGAACAAAATTTAGTAACGTATCAAGATTCTTTTCTACATTATTTGTACTTGAAAAAAGGTAAGCTGTACGTGTAAAACTCGTGAAAGCATTAGCAGACGCACCTTGCTTACTAAAGTCTTGAAAAACATCTCCTTCTTCATCCTCAAACATTTTATGTTCAAGAAAATGCGCGATTCCATCTGGAACTGTAATGGCATCCTCTTTCCTTAGCGGGGTGAATTTTTGGTCGATAGATCCATATTTTGTTGTGAATGTCGCAAACGTTTTATTAAAACCTTTTTTCGGCAAGACATAGACGTCTAATCCGTTATCTAGTTTTTCATGATAAAGAGTTTCGTCTACTTGTTGGAATTGAACTGGCTTCATTAATTTTCCTCCTTGCCTTTTAAGAAATAGATCGTATCAAGCTTTACTTTTTGTGCAACACGAACAATATCTTCTTTCGTCACTTCATCTATCTGCTGCATCCATTCATCAATAGAACGTTTTTTGCCACTCACAACTTGGTGATAAGACAATTCTACAAGCCCTCTAGCCACATCCGCCGTTTCAAGAAGTTGATTTTTCAACATCGCTTTCGTTTGTTCTACTTCAGCCTCTGTAAACTCACCTTGTTTCATCGCTTCAAATTGTTCTTTAATAATTTCAACTGCTCGTTCATATTTAGCGAACTCAATCCCCGACATAACCATCATAATCCCTTTGTGACTCTCAAATCTCGATGCTGCGTAATAAGCCAAACTTTCTTTTTCACGTACATTAATAAAAAGTTTCGAATGAGAAAAGGCACCATAGAGACCATTACATACTTGCATAGCCACATAGTCATCATCAGCATACGTTGTATATGTTCGAAAGCCCATATGCAACTTCCCTTGTTTAACATCTTGTTCATCATTAACGACATTAATCTCTTTTACTTCAGGACTAGCTATTGTCTCAAATGTCCTTTTGTCACGTTCTACCAAAGCACTAAACTTTTCAGCGACACTGCTCATAGCTTGTTCTTCTTCAATAGCTCCAACCATATAAAGATCAAACTGATTGTTTTTTAGAACATCTTGATAATACTTATAAATAGATTCAGCTGTAATCGCATCTACGTCTTCCTCTGTTCCAAAAGCTGTAAGAGCAAATGGTTCACCTTTACACATTTCTTCCGTTACTCGAACATTTGCATAACGCATTTTATCATCGTAAACCGATTGTATTCTTTGTTTAAGCGAACGTTTTTCGCTTTCGACAACCGAAGAAACAAACTTCCCATCTTCTAATTGTGGTTGAAAGATTACCTCTGCTAGTAATGAAATCGCGTTGTCAAATAATGGGGTTGTATCAGATAGATAGCGTTCGTTCGCAACGTCTAGACGAATAGAAATGACATGCTCTTCACCTTTCTTTTGAACATCCGTTGCAAGCATTGCCCCGTACATATCGTCTAACCGTTCACGCAATTGTTTCCTTGATGGACTATTTGCCGTACCATTTTGCAAAATATGCGGCAATAATGCCCGCATTGCTACTGTTTCCTTCATTAATGGTGCTTTCATCATGAGAATA
Organism: Halalkalibacter sp. HAAS-P013; assembly: GCF_056619925.1. Lineage (NCBI taxonomy): Bacteria > Bacillati > Bacillota > Bacilli > Caryophanales > Bacillaceae > Halalkalibacter > Halalkalibacter sp. HAAS-P013. Next base: position 141,701 of record NZ_JBWQTU010000004.1, on the reverse strand, counting down.
AGTGAATTGGTCTTATATTTATTCGTGTTCATAGAATGAACGGTCAAGCCTTTCATTTCTTGAATACGCTCCTCTATTTGAGTCAAATCGATCATCTCCTTTTTGCCAATCACGCTTAGGTTATGCTTAGAGTCTTCTTCTTACTACACAGATTATTTATAAAAGCTAAGTACCTATCATCACTTTTTCCAATTCATTCATTAGATATAACTGCACTTTCATTATACTTAACTCTTTACCAAATTAAACATTTCGACTAACGATTCAAACGAACGGATCCGGTGACTAAAATTATGTGTAATCATAATTATCATAACCTCATCCGTTCGTTAGCGACTCCATCAGCTATAGGTGATTGGTCCAAAATACTTAGTCTTAACAAAATGCATCCCTCCCCGAAAAAAATCTTCTTTATGTAAATGTTGTCATTTAAAATTATCTTCTTCTTTTCTTCTTCTGTCTACTAACTCAACCTTTTTTTGAAAAAGCTATCATTTTATTTATTTCTTTAAGTAATTTAACTATTGTAATCGTCTATTTAAAAAATCGGAGCTGCCTTTTTCTACTGGCAGCTCCGACTATGTTTTTTTTAACTTCTTTTTCTCACTACATGAAACTTAAACTTATCTGCTCTAAAATAATTTAGTGAATATAACAAAGGTTGTTCTGATTGATCATAATGCATTTGCTTTAATAACAATAGCGAAGAACCTGGTTCACACTCTAATATTTCAGACACATGCTCGTGATATCCAATTGGCTCAATATACGTTATCGCATATGAAATCGTTTTTCCTAGGTCTTCCAAATAACGAAAAATTGATTTCGTTTCATGAATTGAATGGTTTTTCAAAAGTTCATTTGGGATTCTGTCTAAACAATAAACAACTGGTGAATCATCAGCTGTCCGCACTCGCTCTATTTCCATCATTTCAGTTAAATCATCATTTAAGAATTTTCTCCGATCATCATCGGTTGCTTCTTGAACAGCTGAAGACAAAAAGATCGTCCCAGGTTTCATCTTCGCTTTTATAATCATATCTGTAACGCTAGCTAATTCCTCGATTCCTGCTGAAAACAGAGGTTTTGAATGAACGAACGTACCCACACCATGTCTGCGAATAACTACCCCTTCTTCTTCTAATAATCGTAACGCTTCACGTAGCGTAGCACGACTTACTCCCAACAATTTAGAGAGTTCAAACTCTGAGGGTAACTTCTCGCCTTCATCGTATACATTCTTCTCTATATCTTCTTTTAAGCGATCAATCACTTGTAAATATAATGGTCTGTGGTCTGCTCTAATCACATTCTCAACCCCTTCTTCGGATCCCCTTTTCATTTTATGACGATGCCTCGTCTTCTCTAGGTTTCTCTATTAACACTTCTCGTGGTTTGCTTCCTTCATATGGACCAACAATCCCTCGAACTTCCATCTCATCTATTAGTCTTGCCGCCCTTGTATAACCAATGCGGAACCTTCTTTGGAGCATGGACACCGATGCTGTATTCATTTCAGTTACGAGATCAACTGCTGCAGCATAAAGCTCATCAGCTACTTCACCTGTTACTACTTGTTCTTCAGTTGGTGTCATTTCTTCTTGATATTGGGCTTTCTGTTGGGAGATGACGAAATCAACAATTTCCTCTACCTCACCATCTGATAGAAAGGCACCTTGTATTCTTTTTGGCTTCGTTGCTCCTACTGGCATATATAGCATATCACCACGACCGAGAAGCTTCTCTGCTCCTCCTGAATCCAAGATTGTTCTTGAATCGGTTTGAGACGATACACCAAATGCGATTCGTGACGGTATATTTGCTTTGATTACCCCTGTTATGACATCAACGGAAGGACGTTGAGTTGCAATGATCATATGAATTCCTGCGGCACGAGCCATTTGAGCAAGTCTGGCAATAGAATCCTCGACATCTCCAGAAGCGACCATCATTAAATCAGCAAGCTCGTCCACAATGACAACAATGTACGGCAAAGTTGGCTGCTTCGCCTCTCCTTCATCATTTTGACGATTTACGAGATCATTATACCCCTCAATATTTCTTGTGCCACTATGTGAGAATAAATCATAGCGTCTTTCCATTTCAGCAACAACCTTCTTCAAGGCTTGAGATGCTTTTTTCGGTTCAGTTACAACCGGAGTTAACAAATGAGGAATCCCATTATAAACAGTCAACTCCACCATTTTTGGATCGATCATCATTAGCTTTACTTCATGTGGCTTCGCTTTAATTAAAACACTTGTAATAATACCATTAATACAAACACTCTTTCCACTCCCCGTTGCCCCTGCAACAAGGAGGTGAGGCATCTTATTTAAATGAGCCAGAACAGGTTCCCCAGAGATATCTCTTCCCAGTCCCACAGCTAGAACATTCTTCTCAGTACTTGACTCTGGTGAATCAAGTACTTCTCTTAATGTAACAATAGCTACTTCATGATTTGGGACTTCAATCCCAATTGCCGACTTACCTGGAATGGGCGCTTCTATTCTAATATCTTTGGCAGCAAGTGCTAATGCTAAATCATCTGCCAAATTAACGATTTTGCTAACTTTAACCCCTACATTAGGATTCACTTCATATTTCGTCACAGCAGGACCTAAATGTACCTTTGATACGCGTGCTTTCACTCCGAAACTTTCAAGTGTCTGTTCCAATTTCCTAGCATTGGCTGTTAATTGTTTCTTTTCATTTGTTTGACTTGGGTTTTTCGGGAGTTTCAACATGTCTACATCAGGCAATTTATATGCTTCATTTGTTTCTTCCGCTGTCACAAGTGAAACTTGAACTTCTTCTTCTGCAACTCCATCTGGCTGCTTTGATTTAGCTGGTACAGCATTCCCTTTCTGTTTCTCTTGAGTCGGTGCACGGTAAGCTTTTTGCGTAAAGTCGACAATCTCAGGCTCTAGTTCTTCCTCTTCTTGAACTGCGGCCTGATTTGACTCTTTAGTAGCTACTTTCTCGTTTTTCTCATCCTCAAGTGCCTTCTTCTTTCTTTCTCGCTTAGCTTCTCTTTCTTCTTGAATTCGTTCCGTTGCTTTTTCACGTAACTGCCTTAACTCAGTAAAGAGGCTGCTAAATGTGTCAGCAACAAATAAGTAGAAACTTCTAAAAACTTTACCTAGTAACTCGGAAAGGGATTTTCCTGTCATTAAAATAAATCCGATAATAAAGAGAACGAAACAAAGAAAATATGTACCCATCTCTGCGAATAAAAAGTGACTTACAGCAAATGCTAGTGATCCAATCATTCCACCACCTAAATCAGACGGAGGAGTTTCTCCTTGCATTTCCATCCAGAATAACTTCCATGTATTACGAATAACCGATTGATCTTCGAATCCTTCTCTCCCACTTAACTGGTGAAAAAGACCTACATGACTAAACAAGACAAATGAAAGAATAATGACATAAATACCTGATAATCTTCTCGACCATATTTTAGGTTTTTGACGCTTGATCATAATATAGAGGGAAACGACTAAAAGTCCAATTGCTAACACGACAAACCATTCACCTAGGAAAAAACGAAAAAGTCTTACAAACGTTTCTCCAACGGTTCCTAATCGTGCAAATGTAACGACGGCAATGACTAATAGTCCGAGACCGATTAATTCAAACGAAAGCTGTGATTTCCACTCGGTTTTTCTTTTTTTCTTACGCCTTGCCATACATTTCACCCTTTACTGCTATAAATAGCCAACAATATTAAGAAGCAGCCAATATTGGCTGCTTCGACCATGCTTGGATGAAATTAATTATAGCATAATACAAACACTCTCTACAGAGCTAAAGTTGAGGTTTTGCTTGAATGATCGAACCAGGTGCATATTTATCATCCAAATAGTTCATAACATCTCCACTTATTAGGCGAACTACCCTGTATTGACCGTGATTGACTTGTTCAACAACTAAATGACCAGCTTCACACGAGATCACTTGCTGCGACATATAACTCTGATCGTCTTCAGGAAATATCATCTCTTGAGGCATCATTGTATAGAGAATCATTGAACGACATCTCCTTCTGGGCTTGGTTTATTTTGCTCTATTAGTTCATTTAACTTTTTCAATGCTTGCCCAATTCCTCCAACTTCATTAATTAACCCGTATTGAACTGCATCTGTTCCGACAACATTGGTACCAATATCACGGGTTAGGTTGCCTTTTGAAAGCATTAATTCTTTAAATTTCTCTTCGCTGATTGAAGAATTTTTTGTAACAAAACTAATCACGCGCTCTTGCATCTTATCAAGGTATTCAAACGTTTGAGGAACGCCGATGACAAGACCTGTTAGGCGAACAGGGTGAATGGTCATCGTAGCAGTCTCCGCAATGAAAGAGTAATTAGCTGCAACAGCAATTGGGACCCCTATCGAGTGTCCTCCACCTAACACAAGAGTCACGGACGGCTTTGACATTGATGCTACCATTTCTGAAATGGCTAAACCAGCTTCAACATCTCCACCTACTGTATTCAGGATTAAAAGCAATCCTTCAATCTTTGGGTTTTGTTCAATTGCTACAAGCTGTGGAATAATGTGTTCATATTTGGTCGTTTTGTTTTGAGGAGGTAATTGCATATGCCCCTCTATCTGCCCAACTACTGTCATACAATGAATATTTGATAGTCCCATGTCAGGTACATTCGTCTGTCCTAACTCTTGAATCTTTTCAATAATTCCTGAGCTTTTTGGATCTTTCTTGGGTGTATCAGGTGCTGGCTGCTGTTCAAGATTTGGATTTTCCATCGTCATCAACAAAGCCCTCCTTTTATCATTACTAGGAGTAGTATGATCCTGTTCTGGCTTTATCATCCAAAATTATTGGGCTTTTTACAACGCGTACGATTTCAAACGAAAACAGAGAGCAAATGTAACTAAAAAAAGATGAAACATCACGCTTCATCTTTTTTACATATATTCGATTAAACTTCCATTATAATCGGCAAAATCATTGGACGTCTTTTTGTTTTTTCGAATAAGAAACGACTTAAACCTTCTCTCACATTGCTCTTAAGGGAAGACCACTCATTAACATTCTCACTAACACATTTCTTCAGAATAACGCCTACTAATTCATTAGCATCCTCAAGTAACTTTTCGGACTCGCGCACATACACAAACCCTCGAGAAATGATGTTTGGTCCTGAAACAAACTCACCTGTTTTTTTGTTAAGAGTAACTACCACAACTAAAATTCCATCTTTTGAAAGGAGGCGACGATCTCGAAGTACAATATTCCCTACGTCTCCTACACCTAGACCATCGATTAAAACATTTCCAGAAGGAACTTTCCCTGTCTTTCTCGCTTGGCCATTCGTAAATTCGACTACCTCTCCTTTATCAACTAAGAAAATATTTTCTGCTCTCATTCCGGTTTTCAACGCTAAATCTCGATGTGCATGCTGCATCCGAAATTCACCATGAATGGGTACAAAATACTTCGGCTTCATTAAATTGAGCATAAGCATTAATTCTTCTTGACTACCATGGCCTGAAGCATGAACCTTAGCTTGTCCATATACCACCTCAGCACCAATACGATAAAGCTTATCAATAATCGCTGAGACGGACTTTTCATTACCTGGAATAGCAGATGCGGCAATTATCACTGTGTCTTCTTCTGTAATCGTAATTTGTCTGTGTGCACCTTTTGCCATTCTTGTTAACGCTGACATCGGTTCACCTTGACTACCTGTGGTTAAAATTACAAGCTGCTCATCACGGTATTTGCCAATTTCGTCTATATCGATAAAGATATCTTTAGGTGCATCAATATACCCTAATTTTGTTGCTATGGTAATAACTCGAACCATACTTTTTCCAACAACAACAAGCTTTCTATTTGCCCTAATTGAAGCTTGAATAACTTGTTGAATTCGATGAACGTTTGAAGCAAAAGTCGTAACAATAATGCGCCCTTCCGTTTTTTCAAAAACTTCAGCGATTCCTTGTCCAACTTCTATTTCTGATTTCGTTGTTCCTGGTCGCTCTGCATTCGTACTGTCAGACAAAAGACAAAGCACGCCTCGTTCACCAATTGCTGCCATCTTACCAATTTCAGCCTGCTTGCCGTCAACAGGAGTTTGATCAAATTTAAAATCTCCTGTATGAACAACTGCACCTTGAGATGTTTCAAAACAAATACCAACTGAATCAGGAATACTATGATTTGTACGGAAAAACGACACTGATGTAGATCCAATTGTTAAACGAGAATTTGCATCAATTAAATGTAATGTACTATGACGGAAGATTCCTGCTTCTTTTAACTTTTCTTCAACTAGGCCAAGGGTTAACTTTGTTCCATATACAGGAACATTAATTTTCTTTAAAACGTAAGATAAACCACCAATATGATCTTCATGACCATGTGTTAAAAAGATCCCTTGCACTCGCTCGGCATTTTCAACAAGGTATGACACATCTGGAATAACAATATCAACACCTAACATATCGTCATCCGGAAACATTAATCCCGCATCAACGACCAAGATGTCTTCATCTACTTCAACAACGTACATATTTTTGCCTATTTCACCGACTCCACCTAAGGCAAAAACACGTACTTTTTCTCTATACTCTTTTGACAATGGACTTCCTCCTACTATATATGCTCTAAAAACCGAAATGTTTTTCGTTTTATACCGTTCTCTCATCCTTGGCGTAGATGATGTGACTCGCTAAAATAACAGATGATCGTAACAACGATCTAATCCAACCCGAACAAATCAATTACATTTAGTATACCTTAATAAGGAAATGAAAAACAAGACTGAACTTCCTATGTTGGAATGACATAACACTTTCTTGAAAAATTAGAAAACAATAAATTTTCATACAAATATTAATTATCTTTCATCATTTTCAACTAACAAAAAAAGCTAACCCGGTGGATTAGCTTTTTTTCTTTAATAATTTATTAACTTCTCTCATTTGTCCATGATTTAAAGGAATCAACGGAAGTCTTACGTCTCCAACCTCTAACCCTTGCAACGACAAAGCGTATTTTACACATGTTGGATTAGGCGCTAGAAACATCGCTTTCATTACCGGCAACAATAAGCGATGACTTTTCGCTGCTTTTTTAATGTTTCCTGCTTTAAAGTTGGTAATCATCTCTTTCATCTCACTGCCGATTACATGTGCTGCTACAGAAACGACACCATGAGCTCCGATAGCAAGAGCCGGAAGCGTATTCGCATCATCACCTGTATAAAGAGTAAAATTCTCATCAATAGCTGAGAGAATTGCTGCCATTTGTTCCAGATCCCCACTTGCTTCCTTTACAGAAACAATATTAGGAATCTTAGATAGGGCAATGGTCGTCTCTGCTTCAATCTGTACACCTGTTCTCCCAGGAACATTATAGAGCATGATAGGGAGATCGGTTGATTCAGCTATTTTTTTAAAATGTACATACATGCCTTCTTGTGACGGTTTATTATAATATGGAGCAACAAGCATAATAGCATCGACACCTAAGTCTTGTGCCTTTTTTGTTAAATCAATCGATGCTTGCGTGTTATTACTTCCTGTTCCTGCGATAATAGGAATTCTTTTATTTACATGTTTAACGCATACGTTAAAAAGCTCTAACTTTTCATCCGTTGAAAGTGTTGGAGACTCACCTGTTGTGCCAGCTATAACAAGAGCATCGCTACCATTAGCAATCAGATAATCAATTAACTCCTTTGTTCTTTCAACATCTATCAAACCTTTTTGGGTAAAAGGGGTTACCATAGCAGTAACAATATGGCCAAAGTGCATAACCTTCAGCTCCTTGTTTCATATTTCTAAGAGTGTTCTTCTAGTTGTCCTGTCTGTTCAAGTTGAAACATGTGATGGAGTGCGTTAACTGCTTTAACCATATCTTTTTCTTTAACTAGTACCCAAATTGTTGTATGAGAATCAGCTGATTGTAGTATTTGAATGTTTTGTTTTGACAATGCACTTACAATCTTGGCAGTAACACCTGGGACACCGGTCATTCCGGCTCCTACAGCTGACACTTTTGCACAATTTCTTGTCACCTCAGGTTCATAACCCATTTGATGCAATACTTCAATTGCTTTGTCAGCTACATTCTCCATAACCGTATAGCAGACACCGCGAAGGTTGATATTGATAAAATCAACACTGATTTCTGCGGTCGCCATTGCTTTAAATACTTTCTCTTGTAAATCATACTCTCCTTGTTTTGCGAATACCTTAATTTGAGCTACATTGGCTAAATTCGCAATTCCGGTAATCACCCGGTCTTTCACTTCTGTTGTAGGTTTGGCAATTTTGGCTGTGACAAGTGTTCCTATGCCATTTGAATAGGTTGAGCGAATTCGAATAGGAATCCTTGCTTGCATTGCTACCTCTACAGCTCTTGGATGTATAACTTTCGCACCTTGGTATGCCATGTTACAAATTTCTTCATAAGACATAGCATCAAGCGCCCTAGCATCTTCTACTATTCTAGGATCTGCTGTCATGACTCCTTCAACATCTGTAAAAATATCAACCCATTCAGCTTGAACTGCTGCACCTAACGCTGTTGCTGAAGTATCACTACCCCCTCTTCCAAGCGTCGTCGTCTGACCATCGAACGTCTGACCTTGGAAGCCGGCAACAACAACAACATCACTTGATTCCAATTGTTTTTTCAAACCGTCACAATTCATATCCACAATCTTTGCATTTGAAAATTCATTATTTGTTCTGAAGCCAGCTTGAGCACCAGTAAGTGCAGTAGCTGTAACCCCCATACTCTGCAAAAGATCCGTGAAAACAACGGAAGAAATTACCTCTCCGCAAGAAACAAGTAGATCTTGCTCACGTTTCGGTAATTGTCTTTGATTGACAAGACCGAGTAATGTGTCCGTGGCGTAAGGTTCTCCCTCACGCCCCATTGCTGATACCACGACAATGACTTTATATCCATCTTCAACAGCTTTTTTCACATGGTTCGCTGCCATAGACCGACTTTTGTCATCTCGTACAGACGTACCACCAAATTTCTGAACAATTATTTTCATACGACACCTACTTTTATTACGATAAAAGATCTAATTTTACGAGACTTTCAGCAATTTGGACTGAATTCCACGCTGCACCTTTCAGTAGGTTATCTGAAACAATCCACATATGATACCCATTATCACGATCAAGATCATGACGAATCCGTCCTACAAACACATCATTCTTACCTACACATTCCGAAGCAAGAGGGTATACTTGATTTGTAGGATCATCTTGCAGTGTTACTCCAGGAGCTGAAGCAAGAAGATCTTTTAATTCAGTAGCCGTTGCTCCTCCTTTTTCTGTCTCAATATAAACAGATTCAGAGTGACCAGTTTCTACTGGAAGACGTACACAAGTAGCTGCTACTTCAAGTTCTGCCATTTCCATGATTTTCTTTGTTTCATTAATCATTTTCATTTCTTCAAACGTATACCCGTTTTCTTGGAAAAGATCAATCTGTGGAATGGCATTGAATGCGATCTGATAATGCTTTTTGTCTCCACCTACTGGCAGGATTTCAGGTGTGAATTCTTTTCCTTCTAGAATATCTTTTGTTTGTTGTTTCATTTCTTCGATCGCTTCAAGACCTGCACCAGATACAGCTTGGTATGTTGAAACAACAACTTTTTTCAGGCCATACTTTTCACGAATTGGTTCAAGAGCAACAACCATTTGAATCGTTGAACAATTTGGATTAGCAATGATTCCATTATGGCTCTTTAAAGCTTCCTCATTTACTTCTGGAACAACCAGAGGAACGGTTGGATCCATTCTAAATGCACTTGTATTATCAACGACAATGGCTCCACGTTTGACTGCTTCTGGTGCTAGTGCTTTTGAAACTGATCCTCCTGCTGAAAATAAGGCAATTTGAACCCCTTCAAAGGCTTCAGGTGTTGCTTCTTCTACTGTATATTCTTTCCCCTTAAAAGAGATAACTTTCCCTGCTGAACGTTTTGAAGATAATAGTTTCAAGCTAGCAATCGGAAAATCTCTTTCCTCCAACGTTTTTAACATTTGTTGACCAACTGCGCCTGTTGCGCCCACTACAGCTACATGATAATTTGACATTTGTGTTCGTCTCCCCTCATCTGCTTACAACGTTTAATAGATTTCTTCACTAAGATGGAATGATTATAGCATATCCAGCTTAGTTTGTATCTGTTGCTTTTCTCTATTAAACTTTAAGGGAAATATTTCATTTGTGCAACCACGCGATTCGCTTAATCTCTGAATTTTTCTACTAGTACAGGCTGATATTGCTTACCAGCTAGGGCAGACTCAACCGTATCCACTAATGCTTCCATTCTAGCCACTAACGAGTTTGGCTTCTTAACAGGATCATCCTGACCAAACGGAATAAAATAAATGTTTTTTGTAGCCATTAGTTTCATAATATTTACACCATTAAGTCCTAACGCGTCATTTGTTGAGATCCCAAGAACAACTGGATTTCCGCTACGTAAGGTTGCTTTTGCTCCCATTAAGACAGGACCATCTGTCATAGCATTAGCAAGTTTACTCGTTGAGTTCCCAGTAATAGGGGCAAGCACCATACAATCTAACGGTGTTTTCGGCCCAAAGGGTTCAGCTTTTACAATCGTATCGACAATTTCTTCCTCTGTAATCTCTTCAATGCGTTTTAACCAGTATGCACTAGTCCCGAACTTTGTATCTGTGCTTTTTACATTACCAGAGACAAAAGGAGTCACCTTCGCACCATGTTTAATTAATTTTTCAATTTGAGGCATAACCTCTTCATACGTACAATGAGATGCAGATATACCAAATCCAATGTGCTTCCCTTTTAATGACATGATTCATCCCCCTCTTACTTTTTCGTCTCGCTAGTTAACAACACCGCTAGGACATCAGCTAAGATTTGACCAGCTGTTTTAGGTGCTACAATACCTGGTAAACCAGGAGCTAGTAGCGCCTTCATCCCCCGCTTCTCTGCATAACGAAAATCAGTACCACCTGGCTTCGAGGCTAAATCAATAATAAGCGTGTGGAGAGGCATTTCGGCTAAAACATTTGCTGTAATGACACGGGTTGGTATTGTATTAATACACAAGTCAATATCTCTCAATTCTTCCTTCATGTGGTCTGTATGAAATGGTGTTAACCCCATTTCTGTAATTCGAGCTAACTGTTGTGATTCGTTTGCACCAACTTTGACATTTGCTCCTAAGGCGCTAAATGTCCTGGCCACAGACATCCCGACTCTGCCTAGACCTAACACAGCCACTTTCGCACGATGGATGGTAATGTCAGTATGCTGAATCGCCATCATCACAGTTCCTTCTGCCGTAGGAATTGAATTGTAGATTGCAACATCATCACGTTCCATTAGCTTTACTAATGAACGTTTTGAGTTCTCAACACAGTTGTCAAGATACTCATTACTAATGCCGGAATAAATGACGCAATGTTCTGGTGTTTGTTGTAGGTGATCGACTTTCAATACAAGAGATTCATTTGAAAAGACCGTTTCAATTTTTCCATCTGAACTCGTGCCGCTTACCGGTAGTAAAATGGCATCTGCAGTCGACCATTCAATATCTTTCAACGTGTGTTTCGATGCACCAATAAAACCATCATTCAACTGATCAAACCCTACCATCGAAATTTTAGCATCAAGGGTGGATAGTTTCCTGATGATTTCCAATTGTCGTGCATCCCCTCCAATAACGACAACATGTTTATCTGTTAACATCTGCTCTTGTTCTCCTTTCATTCATGCGAATCTCATCATCGCAGGTCGCTTAAGAAAGAGAGCTTTACTTACAAAGTGCGAATACCTCCATGCAGAAGCGACACCAAATGCACCTGTTCCTGTTGGCAAAGGATGAACAGCAACGATTCACCATAGCATATGTACTGTATATTCAATAGGTGAATACCATTTTTATATAGACAATCCATCCTAATGAAAGACACCAAACCACTGATTTTATAGGACAATTTCCAAAAAAGAGCAGCCTTTCATAATTAATGAAAAGGCTGCTTTCCTTTGGGGAAATGAAAAAGTTTCTTTTAGCAAATTCGATGAAGCAGCAATGGCTCTACACGTTGCGCTCATTGTTTAAAGACCACTGAAAGAAGGTGAAAACCGTACCTTTTTCAGAGTCCTCCTTTCCTAAATTTTAGGTCTCGTATTGATCTAGATTAATAATGATCATATCTTCACCAATTTTTTTTACTTGATTCCAATACACTGTTACTTCTCGGTCCTTCTTTCCAAATCCAAACCATTTCATTGTAGGGATGATAAATGCTTCAATCTCACCAGTTTCTTCATTTACTAACAAATCTGTTTGCCCTAAAATGCCTAGACGTTCCCCTTTTTGATAATCGATAATCTCTTTGCTGCTAATTTCACTTAGTCTCATCAGATTACCTCCTCGTCCCTCATTAGTAGTAAGCTATGAACAAAAAACAAAAAAAAGACCAGACTATCGAAAAATCTGATCTAAGAAAAAAATTATTGAATTAGTGATTGTGGCAATTTACCCATTGAATTAATCAAGGATACAGAAGGCTTCTCTTTTAAAATGGTTGCTGCTAATTGATTCACCTGAGTGAGAGTTACGCTATCGATCTCATCTACAATATCATCAAGCGACCGATGTTTTTTGAGGAGCAATTCATTTTTTCCATTACGACTCATTCGACTATTTGTACTTTCTAAACTTAACATTAAACTCCCTTTTAACTGTTCTTTGCCATTTTTAAGTTCTTTTTCTGTCATCCCTACATCAGCAAGTGTAAAGGCTGTTTCTTGTAAAGCCTTCGTTAAATCATCTAATTGGCTATGTGCCGTAGCAGCATAAATAGTTAGCATTCCGCTGTCTTGGTAGGAAGAGTGATATGAAAATACAGAGTAGCATAACCCTCTTTTTTCACGAATCTCTTGAAACAATCTACTGCTCATGCTTCCGCCAAGTAAATTATTCAGCAAAACAAGAGCATATACATTTTTTTCCCCGATCGCTAAACCTGGATACCCGAGACAAAGATGTGCTTGTTCGGTTTCTTTTTTGCGAACAATGGAGTTAGGAAAAAATACAGGTTTCTCATCTTGATGTTGATACGTTGTAGGGTTTACATTTGAAAACGTTTCTTTCAATTGATCAATTACTTCATCGGTAATATTCCCTGCAACAGAAATAACGACATGGTCACCGGTATAAAATCTGGACATATACTCTCTTAATGAGTCGCCATTAAACGCCTCTAATGTATCCACTGTTCCTAAAATGGGATAGCCAAGAGAATGACTTTTATAACTTGCCTCGCTTAGTAAATCATGAACAATATCATCTGGTGTGTCATCTACCATTTTAATTTCTTCGAATACAACATTCTTTTCTTTTTGAAGCTCCGTCTCGTCGAAAACAGAATTGAAAAACATGTCTGCCAAAACCTCAACAGCATATGCAGCATGATCATCTAACACTTTTGCGTAGTAACATGTATATTCTTTTGAAGTAAAAGCATTCACTTGCCCGCCAATGCTATCAAATGATTCAGCAATCTCAGCAGCTGTACGTGTTTTGGTCCCTTTAAAAAACATATGCTCTAAAAAATGTGAGATGCCGTTTTCTTCTTTTTTTTCAAATCGCGACCCTGTACCGATCCACACTCCAATTGAAACCGAACGTACAGATGAAATATGTTCAGCTAAAATTCGAACACCGTTGTCTAGTTCTATTCTATTAACCACTCTTAATCCCCCTTATTGTCATCAAGGGTTACACCTAACATAACTCGTTGTTCAGAGAGAACCTCAGAAACTGTACCAATCTTATACCCTTTTTCTTGTATTCCGATAATTAAATCTTCTAACCCCTTAGCTGTCGGTTCAGTTGGATGCATTAAGATCATAGCTCCATTGTGTACCTTTGATAGCACGCGATTCACCATTTCAGTTGGGCTAGGTTTTCTCCAATCTACTGTATCAACTGACCATAAGACCGTTTTCATTCCATGTTTGTGAGCCTGGTCAACCACCGTTTGATTGTAGCTTCCACTTGGCGGGGCAAACCAATTAGGTGTAACTTCAATTGTTGCTTCTATAACTGAATTTGTCTTTTGTAGTTCCTCGTCAATCCGCCCGACTGTTAATGTATTCATATCAGGATGTGAGTAAGCATGATTTCCTATCTCATGGCCTTCTTCAACAAGCATCTTTGCAAGATTTGGATTATTTTTAACCCATGAACCATCTAAGAAAAACGTTGTATGTAGTTCATGTTTTTTTAATGTCTTCAACATTTCAGGCAGATATTCATTTCCCCATGCCACATTGACTAAAAACGTGACAACAGGTTTCTTTTCATTGCCTTTATAAATGGGGGAAGGGGGCAGATCGTCAAGATGAACATTTGGACTTGTTTCTTTAAAAACGAGTCTGTTTTCATCAAATTCATTGAACTTCTTCATCTTATCATATGAAGCTTCTACGTCAACCTCTAACCCATTATACCCTGGTACTGCTTTCCACACTCTATCTACTCTTGCATCAATCGCAGGTTCTAAATATGAATCAGTCCGTGCTACTATTTCCTCGTATAGAGAATCCTGTTCCTTTAATACCACTTGACTATCATGCTTTAATTCACTGATATAGTTCATAGCAAATGGATTTTGTACAGCTCCAATCGATAGGATGACAATGATACAGAACACGCCTACGTGAATAATCTTTTTCTTCATCACCAATCCCTCCTCCTCTAGTGCGATTGTATGCTAGAGTTGGACAGGTTAGAACGCAAAAGGAGACTAGGCTTACTCCCCCAGTCCCCTTTTCAACATAATTGATTACTTCTGTGCTTGTTGTTTACGTTCTTTCTCTTCTTTAAGGATAACTTTACGTGAAAGATTAACTCTTCCTTGGTTATCGATCTCTGTTACACGAACAAGGATTTCATCTCCAAGCTTCACAACATCCTCTACTTTTTCAACACGTTCTTCTGCTAGCTGAGAAATATGAACCAAACCATCTTTACCTTTAAACAGTTCAACAAACGCACCAAACTTCTCAATTCGTTTTACTTTTCCAAGATAGGTTTGCCCTACTTCTACTTCGCGTACGATATCTTCAATGATTGAACGTGCTTTTTCATTCATCGACATCTCTACAGAAGAGATATATACTGTTCCATCCTGCTCAATATCAATTTTAACCCCTGTTTCTTCAATGATCTTATTGATCATTTTACCGCTTGGTCCGATCACATCACGGATTTTATCTGGGTTAATCTTCATAGTCATAATTTTTGGAGCATAAGTAGATAGCTCGGTACGGAATTCACCAATCGCAGATAGCATGTTGTCCAAGATGACCATACGACCTCTTTTGGCTTGTGCTAACGCCTCTTCTAAAATTTCACGGTTAATACCAGAAATTTTAATATCCATCTGTAGAGCCGTAATACCTTCGCGTGTACCAGCTACTTTAAAGTCCATATCTCCTAATGCATCTTCCATACCTTGAATGTCTGTTAGTACAGACACATGCTCTTCTTGTTTCACAAGCCCCATCGCAATACCTGCTACAGGTGCTTTAATTGGTACTCCTGCATCCATCATTGCAAGCGTACTTGCACAAATACTGGCTTGAGACGTTGAACCATTAGATTCAAGTACTTCAGAAACTAGTCGAATCGTATATGGAAATTCATTCTCATTAGGTATGACTGGCTCAAGCGCTCTCTCACCTAATGCACCATGTCCAATTTCGCGACGACCAGGTCCGCGAATTGGTCCAGTTTCCCCAACACTAAATTGTGGGAAATTATAATGATGCATGAATCTCTTAGATTCTTCAATTCCAAGCCCATCTAAAATCTGCACATCACCTAACGCACCAAGTGTACAAATACTTAATGCTTGAGTTTGTCCTCGTGTAAAGAGACCTGATCCGTGAGTACGTGGTAGAAGATCTACTTGAGAAGCAAGTGGACGAATTTCATCAACCTTACGTCCATCAGGGCGCACTTTATCAACTGTAATTAGACGACGCACTTCTTCTTTTACAATCTTATGTAGAACTTCTTTGACATCACCTAAATCTATGTCTTCTCGCTCTTCGAAAGTTGCAACCGTTTTTTCTTTAACTGCATCAATTGCTTCTGCTCTTGCATGCTTCTCTTGTACTTGGACAGCTTCTTTCATCTCAACTTCAGAAAGCTGACGTACTTCTCGCTCTAGTTCTGTGTCCACTTTCTTTAATTGAATTTCTGATTTTTCTTTTCCAACAGCTTGGGCAATCTCTTCCTGAAAAGCAATTAATTTCTTAATTTCTTCATGACCAAACATAATCGCTTCTAACATCGCTTCCTCTGTTACTTCAGACGCGCCTGCTTCCACCATGTTAATAGCTTCCTTCGTCCCGGCTACAACAAGATCAATATCACTTTGCTCTAACTGCTCTGTTGTTGGGTTAATGACGAATTTCCCATCCAGTCTACCCACAGTGACACCAGCAATAGGGCCATCAAATGGAATATCAGATACACATAGAGCCAGGGATGAGCCAACCATAGCCGCCATTTCAGATGAGGCATTTGGATCTGAACTCATAACAATACTAATTACTTGAACTTCATTTCTGAACCCATCTGGGAATAATGGTCTAATCGGACGGTCAATTAAACGACTTGTTAAAATCGCTCTCTCACTTGGGCGCCCCTCTCTTTTAATGAACCCTCCAGGGATTTTTCCTGCAGCATAGAGACGCTCCTCATAATTCACTGTCAGAGGGAAAAAGTTTAAATCTTTTGGTTCCTTTGAAGCAGTAGCTGTTGAAAGTACGGCTGTGTCGCCATATCTGACGAGCACTGCACCATTAGCTTGTTTAGCTAATTGACCAGTTTCTACAGTAAGCTCTCGACCAGCCCACTCCATTTTAAACACTTGTTTCGTTTGTTCCATTACGCGTACTCCTCTCGTACACCATTTATTAATCCAGCTTCATTTATTATTGCCAATTCTGTTAAAAACTAAAAGAATATATAAGATTGGTTATTTTTAGTCAAATTACCAATGTTATTAAATCAAGAAAAAAGCGGGAACTTATCCCGCTTTCATCACGATTATCGGCGTAAACCAAGCTTATCAACTAGGTTACGGTAACGTGTAACATCCTTGTTACGTAGGTACGTTAACAAGTTACGACGTTGCCCTACCATTTTAAGAAGACCACGACGTGAATGGTGATCCTTCTTATGAGTACGTAAGTGCTCATTTAATGTGTTGATTTGCTCTGTTAGGATAGCAACTTGAACCTCTGGAGAACCAGTGTCCGTGTCATGCGTTTTGAATTCAGAGATTAACTCATTCTTACGCTCTTGTGTTAAAGCCATCCTATTCACCTCCCTTTTTTTAAATCTCCTATTCCCTAGCAAACGTCGGTGACTCGATCTGCCAAGAAACGGATTCGTACCGTAGTACAAACAATACTATACCTTTTTTTTGAATGAATTGCAAGTTTTCCTGCTTATTCATAGACTTTTGATTTAAGCAATGATTGTGCCGCCTCTTTATCAAGGGTAATTTGTTCAATAAGCTGATCAATCCCATTAAACTTCTTCTCCGACCTAATACGAGAATACCAATGTATCTCTACCTCTACCCCATAAATGTCTTCATGGAAGGAAAAGAGATGTACTTCAATAGTCGGGACAACGTCCTTTTCTTGATGAAAGGTTGGTTTAAATCCAATGTTACAAACACCATCATATTGGACTTCATTTATCGTTAATTTAACGGCATAGACTCCCGTTTTTGGAATAATGTATCGTTCTTTAGGTTCAATATTTGCTGTTGGAAATCCAATGGTTCTTCCCCTTTTTTCCCCATCAACAACTGTCCCTTTAATGGCGTATTCTTCCCCTAAAAGAGTTGCTACACTATTCACATCCCCTTGTTCTAGCAGGTCGCGGATTTTAGTCGAACTTACCTTCTCATTGTTATTTTCATACTTATCAACAATCGTTGCTTCTAATCGATTGCGAGCATGAAATGGAAGAGTTTCCATTGTTCCTTTCCCGAGTGCACCATAAGTAAAGTCAAAACCTGCTACAGCATGTACAACATGTAACCCGATTAAATAGTCATCAACAAATTCTTGAGGTGTAAGACTAGCAAATAATGGGGTAAATCTCACTACATAAAGTGTATCAATGCCCAATCTTTCAATCTTATCAATCTTATCTGCTAATGGCGTTATGTAATTCATTTCCGTTTTCCTCAACACTTCTTTTGGATGAGGATGAAACGTCATTACTGATGCTGTTGTATCAAGCTTATTTGCAATCTCTTTTGCCTTTTTCATGACTGCTTGGTGACCCGTGTGTACTCCATCAAAATAGCCCAAAGCCATCACTGTCTTTTCTGGCTTGAATTTATTTCTATCTATAGGATGTTCTAAATAAATGGTATCCATTAAGAATCCCCTTTTCACTCCTAAAATATTAAGATGGCTCGCCTGTCCAGAACATCTTTTCTGGTTTAACACAGCCTTCTTTCGTAGGGTGGCGCTTATAAACAGCTAAACACTCCCCCTTCTCATTATATACGGTAAATCGCATTTGTTCTAACCCTTTCTTTACAGGTAGAACAGCCCCATTTTTTATCTGTTGCTCCGTTACTTGATCTACTATGCTCTTTGGTAAATAATCAACAGCGGTCTCAAAAGGGATGAGCAGAGAGAACAATTGACCATTTTCTTTGACTTCCTCTAATTGCTCAAACGTTATACTATTCTCAAGTGAATACGGACCTGACGATGTGCGAACGAGATCAGACATATGTGCTGGATATCCAAGCTTATGTCCTATATCAACGGCCAATGTTCGAACGTATGTCCCTTTGCTACAAAAGACACGAAACCGAAATGATGCCGTATCTTCCTTATAAATAATATCAGATAATCGGTCCAAAGAGTGAATCGTCACAGTTCTTTGAGGTCGTTCTACTTCCTTACCAGCACGAGCATACTCATACAGTTTTTTACCATTCACTTTGACTGCCGAATACATTGGGGGAACTTGAATAATTTCACCTTTAAAGTGATTAAGTACTTTGTCAAGTTCCACTTCTGTCCATTTATCCATAACAGACTTTTTGTTAACAACGTCACCACTTTTATCTTCTGTTGTTGTCGAAAATCCTATCGTTACTTCACCCTCATACTCCTTTGAGTATCCTGACATGTATTCCACTACTTTTGTTGCTTTCCCGATACATATAGGCAGAACTCCATTCACATCTGGGTCTAGTGTACCTGTATGTCCAACCTTTTTCGTTTGAAATAGACGTCTAACCTTCATCACGCAATCGTGAGAAGTCATCCCTCTAGGTTTATGTAAAATTAAGATTCCATTTGGGTTCATTGGTTCCTCCCGTTTTTGCTAATTGTTTGCATATATTTTTATACATTCTTTTATTATTTTATTGCAAAAGGGTAGAAGAGCATTTGCCCTCCTACCCTCTTATTATCTATCGTTCATTTTTATTTATATCTTGAAGAAGCGTGTCAATACGATTACCATATTCAATCGACTCATCAAACTCAAAGAAAATATCTGGTGTTTTACGAAGACGAATTCGTTTCCCAATTTCAGAACGAATAAATCCTTTCGCTTTAGATAATGCTTGAAGAGTTGCTTCTTTTTGTTCGTCACTTCCAAGAACTGTAATAAATACTTTTGCCTGCTGAAGGTCCCCTGTAACATCTACTCCTGTAACTGTTACAAAACTAACACGCGGATCTTTAAGCTCTCGCATAATAATATCACTTAGCTCTTTTTTCATTTGTTCACCGACACGGTGTGCACGAACATTACTCATACTATTCACCTCTGTTCTTTACATTAGAGCCATTCATAATCAGTAACTGTTCTTTCTGCTTTGGGCTCGCCATCAATTAAGGAAAGTGCCTTTTGCAGTTCACGCTCACAAACAGTGCGATCATTCGAAACCGTTACTAACGCTAATTCAGCTCGCTGCCAAACATCATGATGATCTGTTTCTGCAACAGAAACGTTAAACCGTTGCTTCAATCTTGTTTGAATACTTTTTAAAACAGAGCGTTTTTCTTTCAGTGATTGAGCATCATAAATGAGGAGTTCAAGACGTACGAACCCTATAATCATTTACGCTCAATTTCCTCCATAACATACGCTTCAATGATGTCGCCTTCTTTAATATCGTTATATTTTTCAAGTGTGATTCCACACTCGTATCCAGCAGCCACTTCTTTGGCATCGTCCTTAAATCGTTTCAATGCATTGATTGATCCCTCATAAATAACAATTCCATCACGAATGAGGCGTACTGTTGAATCTCTTGTTACTTTTCCATCCGTAACATAAGCTCCAGCAATCGTACCTACTTTTGAAACTTTAAATGTTGTACGAACCTCTACTTGACCAATGACTTTTTCCTCAAATTCAGGATCAAGCATCCCTTTCATTGCTGCCTCAATTTCATCAATGGCATTATAGATGACACGATGAAGACGAATATCAACTTTCTCAGCTTCCGCTGTACGTTTTGCATTCACATCCGGACGTACATTGAAACCAATAATAATCGCATTAGAAGCTGAAGCAAGCATTACATCATACTCGGTAATGGCTCCAACACCTGTATGAATAATTTTCACTTTAACACCTTCAACGTCAATCTTTTCTAAAGACCCACGCATAGCTTCAACTGAACCTTGAACGTCCGCTTTAATGATAATGTTAATATCTTTAACTTCACCTTGCTGGATTTGATTGAACAGGTCATCCAAGCTTACTTTTGAACTTTCAGCAAGATTTTCTTCACGATGACGAGACATTCTAGCTTCCCCAATTTGACGAGCTTTCTTCTCATCTGCGAACGCTTGGAATTGGTCTCCTGCTAATGGAACTTCGTTAAGCCCAGTAATTTCAACTGGTGTAGAAGGTCCAACTTCTTTCACACGACGACCAAGATCATTCACCATCGCACGAACACGTCCGAACGCAGATCCTACAACAATTGGATCCCCAACTTTTAACGTTCCACTTTGTACAAGCAGAGTAGCTACAGCTCCACGGCCTTTATCAAGTTCAGCTTCAATAACTGTTCCTTTCGCTAATTTATCTGGATTCGCTTTTAATTCCTCTACTTCTGAAACAAGAAGAATCATTTCTAATAACTCATCAATTCCTGTTCCTGCAAGAGCTGATACATTAACAAAAATCGTATCTCCTCCCCACGCTTCAGGGACGAGTTCAAATTCTGTTAACTCTTGCATGACACGATCAGGGTTCGCAGCTTCTTTATCAATTTTATTTACAGCAACAATAATTGGTACACCTGCTGCTTTTGCATGGCTGATAGCTTCTTTCGTTTGAGGCATTACACCATCATCTGCTGCGACAACAAGAATTGTAATATCAGTGACTTGAGCACCACGCGCACGCATTGTCGTAAAAGCTGCGTGACCTGGTGTATCAAGGAATGTTACCTTCTTTCCACCTGACTCAATTTGGTATGCACCAATGTGTTGTGTAATTCCACCAGCTTCACCTTCTGTTACTTTCGTATGACGAATGGAGTCAAGTAACGTCGTTTTACCGTGGTCTACGTGACCCATAATGGTTACAACAGGTGGTCTCTCTTGTAAGTCTTCCTCGGAATCATCATCTACATAACTTTCAAAGTCCATTTCATCAATAACAATTTCTTCCTCAACAAGGACGCCATAATCACCTGCGATGAGTTCAATTGTGTCAGTATCTAATTCTTGGTTAATAGTTGCCATTACACCAAGACCCATTAATTTCTTAATGATTTCAGAAGGTTCTTTATGTAGCTCTTTCGCTATTTCTCCAACTGTTAGCGAACCAACATACGTAATTTTTTCTGGTAATGGCTTTGGTTTTGGTGGCTCTTGTTTGTGGCCGCCGCCTCCACGCTTATTTTGCTGTTTGTTCCCGCGGTTTTGCTGATTTTTGTTATTTGAAGGCTTAGATTGATTACGTTTGCCATCGTTTTTTTGTTGCTTAGGCTGATGGTTACTTTTCTCTTTGTTCTTTGTAGCTGTTGTGGTTGTAGAATTGCTATTTCCACCCGTTAATGTTTCCATCATCTTCTCATCTAAGACCGACATATGATTTGTAACAGAAAAGCCTGATTCATTTAATTTATCAATGATGACTTTGCTTGCTACATCCTTCTCTTTTGCATATTCATATATTCGCATTTTTTTCATATACTTACCTCCAAAATCATTGGTCGAGTAATGCGGTCATCTTTTTTGCAAATCCATCATCCATTACTCCAATGACGACTCTCTCCGCTTTTCCGATAGCTTGCCCAAGCGTAGCACGATTAGACGTTATCCGTACCGGAATGTTGTAATGGCCGCATTTGTCCAATACCTTTTTCTTTGTTTGTTCTGCAGCATCGGAAGATAAGATGACTAACTTTACAGTTTTTCTTCTCACTTCTTTTATTACAAGCTCTTCCCCAGTTACAAGCTTCCTTGCTCGTGCTGCTAATCCTAGTAATGATATCCATTTCTCCATCATTTACGATTCCGTTTACTTGCTTCATGGAGTTCATCATAAATTTCAGGATCAACCTTAACTTGTAAATGCCTTGATAATACATCTTTTTTCTTAGCCAATTCAAAGCTTTCATCGTTGTTACTAATATAAGCTCCGCGTCCGTTCTTTTTCCCTGATACATCGACGGATACGTCACCTTCTGGAGATCGAACAATACGAATTAACTCTTGCTTTGGCTTCATTTCATTTGTCACAATGCATTTTCGAAGAGGAACTTTACGTTGTTTCACTGGCTCCATCTCCTTCTTTATTCTTGTTCGTCCATTTCTGGAACAAATACATCTTCTTCATTGCCTACAGGAACAAGTTCTTCCTCATCATCTAATAGACCAAGATCCCTAGCATCAGACTCACTTTTAATGTCAATTTTCCACCCTGTAAGTTTTGCTGCTAGCCTTGCATTTTGTCCTCGTTTACCAATCGCAAGAGAAAGCTGATAATCAGGTACGATGACTTGAGTCATTTTCTCTTCTTCATTCACGTTTACTTTTAAGACTTTTGATGGGCTAAGAGCGTTTGCTACGTACTCCACTGGGTCTTCTGACCAACGTACGATATCAATTTTTTCACCTTTTAACTCATTAACTATTGTTTGAACTCTTTGCCCTCTAGGACCTACACATGCTCCCACAGGATCAACTTCAGGATTGTCGACATGAACCGCAATTTTCGAACGGTCACCAGCTTCTCGAGATACTGATTTAATTTCAACTGTACCATCATAAATTTCAGGTACTTCGAGTTCAAATAATCTCTTTAAAAGACCAGGATGAGTACGTGAAATTAAAATTTGTGGGCCCTTTGTTGTTTTTTCAACTTTAGTAATGTACGCTTTAATACGATCATTATGTTTGTAGCTTTCATTTGGCATTTGTTCACTCAAAGGTAGAAGGGCTTCCACTTTTCCAAGGTCAACATAAATAAAGCGGTGATCTTGTCTTTGTACAATCCCTGTCATTATATCCTCTTCACGATCGATAAAATCGGAATAAATAATGCCTCTTTCAGCTTCGCGAACACGTTGTGTCACAACTTGTTTCGCCGTTTGTGCAGCGATACGCCCAAAATCTTTTGGTGTGACCTCAATTTCCACTACATCATCCACTTCATAGCTTGGATTTAGTTTTTGAGCTTCATCAAGGGAAATTTCAAGACGTGCATCAAATACTTCTTCAACAACTGTCTTCCTTGCAAAAACTCGAATTCTTCCATTATCTCGGTTGACATCAACTCGCACATTTTGAACTTGGTTAAAGTTACGTTTGTACCCTGAGATAAGTGCAGCTTCAATTGCCTCAATTATTACTTCTTTTTTAATTCCTTTTTCTCTTTCTAATGTTGCCAATGCATCCATAAAATCACTGTTCATGGATTCTATTTCCCCCTTTCAAAGGTCAAGATAAGCTATTAGAAAATAATGGCTAATCTTGCGTTTGCTACTTTCGCGTATGGGATTATATACACATTTTTACGAGTTTTTATTTTCACTTCAACTTCTAAATTTTCACCATCAAAATTAACAAGTTTGCCTTCGAAAGTCTTTTCCCCGTCAACTGGTTCATATGTTGTGACGTGGACATTTTTTCCAATGGCTTTCGTTATATCTTTTTCCTTTTTTAGTGGCCTTTCTGCTCCTGGTGATGATACTTCAAGAAAATAAGCTTGTTGAATTGGATCCAGCTCATCAAGTTTTTCACTTAGTTTTTCACTTACAACACCACAGTCTTCAAGGTCTACCCCTGTATCTGAGTCAATAAAGATTCGTAAAAACCAATTCGGTCCTTCTTTTTTAAATTCTACCTCTACAAGTTCTAGGTTAAGCTCATCTAAAATGGGCGTTACTAATTCACTTGTGATTTCAGTGACTTTCTTACTCATCTGTACCCTCCTCGCTGTTCTACTATTTCATGTATGGATAGCGAACCGAATAATGATTATTGATAGTATCTTCAGTTACGCCGCTTGTTTTACTAGAAAAAAGTAGATCGAACAACGAAAGAGTGGGTTTCCCCACTCTTTTGCGTAACATATTCTAAGTATTACCATATAACACAATACCATACTATACTACGCATTGCAACAGAACTAGAGCCGACTAGAACAGTGAAAGCTGATTGGAATCAGGCATTCCCTCTAAACATCCATGCTCATCTAAATGTTCTAATACGGTCTTTGTTAACTTACTTCGTTGCTGCAGATCTTCTTTTGAGAGGAATTCTCCATTCCCTCTTGCTTTTACAATATTAAGTGCCGCATTTGTCCCTACACCAGTCATTGCATTAAATGGAGGCAAGAGAGAATTTTCCTCTACAATAAACTCCGTTGCACTTGAACGATACAAATCAACTTTTTGGAATGAAAATCCTCTTTCACACATTTCTAACGCAATTTCAAGAACGGTGAGTACAGATTTCTCTTTAGGAGATGCATCCAACCCTTTTGCGTTAATTTCTTGTACTTTTGCTTTTATAGCAGCTGGTCCTTTGATCATTGTATCTAAATCAAAATCATCTGCACGCACAGTAAAATAAGAAGCATAATACAAAATAGGGTGATGAACTTTAAAATATGCAATTCGAACAGCCATTAAAACGTAAGCTGCCGCATGGGCTTTCGGGAACATATATTTTATTTTTAAACATGATCCGATGTACCAATCCGGAACATCATGCTTTTTCATTTCATCAATCCACTCAGGTTGAAGGCCTTTCCCTTTTCGAACAAACTCCATTATTTTAAAAGCTAAAGAAGGATCAAGTCCTTTGTATATCAAATAAACCATTATATCGTCACGACAGCCAATCACGTCTTTTAGTTCACAAGTGCCGTTATAAATAAGCTCATTCGCATTATTCAACCAAACATCCGTACCATGAGATAAACCTGAAATCTGAACTAATTCAGAGAACGTGCTTGGTTTTGTTTCTTCAAGCATTTGACGAACAAATCTTGTACCAAATTCCGGAATACCAAGCGTTCCTGTCTTACACATAATTTGTTCTTCTGTTACTCCTAAAACATCTGGACCGCTAAAGATCTTCATCACTTCTGGATCATCAGTTGGAATTGTCTTTGGATCAATTCCACTTAAATCTTGAAGCATGCGAATAACCGTCGGATCATCGTGCCCAAGAATATCTAATTTCAGTAAATTATCATGAATTGAATGGAAATCAAAATGCGTTGTTCGCCATTCTGAATTTTTATCATCAGCAGGAAACTGGATAGGGGAAAAATCATGTATGTCCATATAATCTGGAACAACGATGATCCCACCAGGATGTTGTCCTGTCGTCCGCTTTACTCCAGTACATCCCGAGACGAGACGATCAATTTCTGCCCCTCTCATATGAAGGTCATGATCACCTTGATACCCTTTCACATATCCATAGGCAGTTTTCTCAGCTACAGTACCAATTGTACCTGCACGATATACATACTCTTCACCGAATAATTCCTTCGTATAATGGTGAGCACGTGGCTGATACTCTCCAGAGAAGTTCAAATCGATATCGGGAACTTTATCTCCTTTAAAGCCTAGAAATGTTTCAAACGGGATATCTTGTCCATCTTTAATATATACTGATCCACATTCAGGACAATCTTGATCTGGCAAATCAAATCCTGAACCGACTGAACCATCATCAAAAAAATGAGAATGGTGGCAGTTAGGACAAACGTAATGCGGTGGGAGTGGGTTAACCTCAGTAATTTCTGTTAATGTAGCGACTAATGAAGACCCTACTGAACCCCGAGAACCTACTAAATAACCATCAATTAATGACTTTTTAACAAGCTTGTGTGAAATTAAATAAATAACAGCAAAGCCATGACCAATAATACTCTTAAGCTCTTTCTCAATTCGAGCTTCTACAATTTCTGGTAAATCTTCTCCATAAATACTTTTGGCCATGCTATAACTCATTTCCCTAATCTCATCGTCCGCCCCTTCAATTTTAGGCGTATATAATTCATCTGGAATCGGATGAATTTCTTCAATTAAATTAGCAACCTTCTGCGTATTTGTGACGACGACTTCTTTCGCCTTCTCGTCACCTAAAAAAGAAAAAGCTTCTAACATTTCATCTGTCGTACGGAAATGTACCTCAGGCAATGTTTGTTTATTAAGCGGATTAGCTCCACCTTGTGACGCAATTAGTATTTTGCGGTAAATATAATCTTCTTTGTGTAAATAATGGGCATTGCCTGTTGCAACAACCGGCTTGTCTAACTTTTCTCCAAGCTTAACAATATTCGAGACTATTTCCTCTAACGCCGCATCATTTTTCACTAATTCTTTCTCTATTAAATGTTGATACGTTGCCAGTGGCTGAATTTCAATATAATCATAGAATTTAGCAATTTCTTCAACCTCATCCGCTGACTTTTGCATCATTCCTTCAAAAACCTCACCTTTATCACAGGCTGAACCAATTAACAAACCATTACGGTGCTTTTGTAGTTGAGATCTCGGGATTCTAGGTGTCCGGAAGAAGTAATCTAGGTGCGACATTGACACAAGTTGATAAAGATTTTTTAACCCCTCTTGTGTTTGCGCTAAAATTGTACAATGCGCAGGACGTTGACGATGGAAATTCCCTTGACCCATATGTTCGTTTAATTGATCATGATACGTTATCTCACGGTCATTGGCATCTTTCACCATTTTCCATAACAAATATCCCGTTGCTTCAGCATCATAAATGGCTCGGTGATGGCTGACGAGTTCGATATCAAACTTTTTACAGAGCGAATTAAGTCGATGATTTTTCAACTCTGGATATAGGAATCGCCCTAATTCTAACGTATCAATGACTGGGTTCATCGCTTCGCCTAGACCGATTTTCTGATAACCGACGTTTAGAAAGCCCATATCAAAACTAGCGTTATGAGCAACTAAAATTCCATCACCGACAAATTCTTTAAAATCACGAAGAACATCAGCAACTTCTGGCTGACCTTTAACCATATCATCTGTGATTCCAGTTAGTTCGATAATTGTATTCGTTAACGGTTCGTGTGGATCTGCAAAAGATTCAAACCGGTCAATGATTTCACCGCCTTTGATTTTGACAGCAGCAAGTTCAATAATCGTGTTATAAACAGCTGATAAGCCTGTCGTTTCAACATCAAATACAATATACTCGTCTTCCATTAATAAACGGTGAGCTTCGTTATATGCAATTGGCACACCATCATCTACCAAATTCGCTTCGATGCCATACAATACTTTAATTCCGTGCTTTTTCCCCGATGAATAAGCTTCTGGAAATGATTGTACAACCCCATGATCCGTAATTGCGACGGCCGGGTGACCCCATTTAGCCGCTTGTTCTACATATCTCCCTGCAGAAACAATGCCGTCCATTTGACTCATCGTTGTATGCAAATGAAGTTCAACTCGTTTCTCTTCCTCTGCTGCAGAGTCGATACGTTCAACAGGATTTAGTTGGTTGACATCATTTCCAATCATCACTAAATCACGTACAAATGTATCATTTTGAATGCCACCACGTACTTTTACCCACATGCCTTTTTTAATAGCTTGTAGAAGCGGGACATCTTCCTTGTCTCTTGAAAACATTTTAACTAGAATCGAATCTGTGTAATCAGTAATTTTAAAGGTTAATAACGTTCGTCCACTTCTTAGCTCCCTAGTTTCTGCATCAAATACGTAACCCTGTACAGTGACTCGTCGTTCCTCATCTACGATCGCCTCTAGCGGCATAGGCTCGTCTTTAATAGGGTAACCAATGACTAAAGGCTTGCCACTAAGCTCTTTTTCAGCTTGCTGTTCGTTTTTCTTCTTCTCTAAAATTGCTTCGACCACTTTCGAATGATCTTCTTGCTCTCGCTGCTCAACAAACTTCTCAAACTCTTGTTTTGATTCATGAATATGCGTATCAATATTGACAGATGGTAAACTAAGTTGAACAAGTGTTGTCTGAAAGGGATCGGATAGTTTCCTTTTTAATGCAACAGCCTCTGTCTCATTCCGCACTTGAATAACAAGCCTTTTCCCATCATACTTTGGTGTTTGCTTTTTCAATAATTCACGAATCCCGTCCGAGATTTGTGATAATTTTGAAATGATTAGCGGCCAATAATCAATCCACTCGGACTCCTCCAATTGAAGGCGCTGATAATGAAATGTAAAAGTAGCAGTGGCTATGTGTTCAAACGTTACTTTTAATCTCTCGGCAAACAATTCATAAACTTGAGCTGGTACAACAACAGGTACTTCAATATGAAAATGCCACGCTCTTTTTTCCTTCGAGATAACTAACTTTCTAATTAGTGCATCTTGAAAATGTGTATTAACAAATTGATCGGGCATTTGTAATTGTTGGAGAAGCAACTGAAGTCGTTCCTTACGTATTTGTTCATCTTGTGACATCCAAACAACCTCCCCGCTCTTTAAATCTAATCTCTATTTTAATTAGATTTTTTTCACATGAAAAGAGATGGTACCTCATTGACATGAGATACCATTTTAACATAAATATAAAACTGTAGGTTACTTACTTAGCAGCTTTTTTAACGTTTCAAGTAAGTCAGAAACATGGACTTCAATCATTTCCCCGCTCTTTCTTATTTTCAACTCAACAATTCCTTCAGAAGCTTTCTTACCAACACCTACTCGGATTGGTAAACCTAGTAAATCTGAATCCTTAAATTTCACCCCTGCTCGTTCAGGGCGATCATCAAATAATACATCATACCGTTCCTGTTTTAATGTTTGATAAAGCTCTTCCCCAAGATTCCTCTGATCTTCATCTTTCACATTTATAGTAACTAGATGTAGATCAAATGGAGCAACAGAGGTTGGCCATACAATTCCATTCTCATCATGATGTTGCTCAACAATGGCAGCCACTGTTCTAGATACACCGATACCGTAACAACCCATAATCATTGTTTGTGTCTTGCCATTTTCATCTAAGTACGTTGCGCCAAGAGCCTCGCTATATTTTGTACCGAGTTTAAACACATGTCCCACTTCGATACCCTTTGCAAATTGAATTGTACCTTTTCCATCAGGTGATGGATCCCCTTCTTGAATGAGGCGTAGATCTTCATATTGTGTAACCTGAAAATCTCGTCCTGGATTCACATGTTTGAAATGCTTATCCTTCTCATTAGCACCGCATACACCGTTTGTTACAAATTCAATAGCGTGATCAGCAATAATCTTTACTGAACTAGGTACTCCAATTGGTCCAACATATCCTGTTTCGCATCCTAAAATACTAACTGTTTGTTCTGGAGTAGCCAGTTCTACTATTGCTTTTCCAAGGACATTGCCTACTTTGATCTCATTTACTTCATGATCTCCACGTACAAGAACAAGCACTGGTTCTTCATTCACAATAAAGAGAAGTGATTTTATTGTTTCACTTGAATTTACATTTAAAAACGATGTAAGTTCGATAATCGTCTTCGTATTTGGTGTGTGAATCTTTTCAAGATCTAACGGATCAGCAGATGATTTCTCATACAACACATGCACAGGAGCGATTTCAATGTTCGCAGCGAAATCTGATTGATCGGAATAAGCAATCGTATCTTCTCCAATATCACTAAGAACCATAAACTCATGAGTATCCGTACCACCAATTGCTCCTGAATCAGCCTCAACCGCACGAAAATCAAGCTCGCAACGTGAGAAGATATTTCGATAAGCAGAATACATATCTTGATAGCTTTTATCAAGCCCTTCTTGTGATGTATCAAAAGAATATGCATCCTTCATAATAAATTCACGTGAACGAAGAATACCAAATCTAGGTCTTCTTTCATCACGATACTTCGTTTGAATTTGATATAAGTTCATCGGAAGCTTTTTGTAAGACTTTACATCATCACGAACGAGAGTTGTAATAACTTCTTCATGGGTTGCACCAAGAACGAAGTCACGCTCATGTCGGTCTTTCAACCTCATAAGCTCTGGACCATAATCACCTAAACGACCAGATTCTTCCCACAGTTCAGCAGGCTGAATAGCTGGCATAAGCACTTCTTGTCCCCCAGCTTCGTCCATTTCACTTCGAATGATTTCTTCAACTTTCCTAAGTACTTTTTTCCCTAAAGGCAAGTATGAATATATTCCAGAAGCCGTTTGGCGAATAAGTCCTGATCTAAGCATAAGCTGATGGCTTTTTATTTCTGCATCAGCCGGTACATCCCGTAATGTAGGTGTTAAATAATTCCTTTGTCTCATTGTTTAAGTCCTTTCCAACTTGTCATTTCACTTACATGAAAAATTTATTAATATCGTTCCATGTTACAACAATCATTAATAGCATGAGTAAAGCAAATCCAATAAAGTGAACTAGTCCTTCTTTTTGTGGATCCATCGGCTTTCCTCTTAATGCTTCAAGTCCAATAAAGATTAGACGTCCACCATCCATTGCAGGAATAGGAAGCAAATTAATAATTCCTAAATTAACACTTAGTGCAGCTGCCCATTGCATTAAAACAAAGATCCCCATCGCTGCGGCTTCCCCTGTGTAATTGTAAATGCCAACAGGGCCGGCTACATAATCTAATGAAAAGTTCCCGGTTACAATCATACCAAGTACTTCAAAAATCATCGTCATAAACATATACGTTTGCGTAAATCCGAAAACAATCGAACCCATTAACGAAAATTCGGTTGGCCTTGCAATCCCAACAAATCCTTCTGGATCACCAAATTGTCCCACTCTTTCATCAGGCGTTATGGGAATCGTTAGCGTATGACCATTACGTTCTACTTCAAAAACAATGGCCTCATTTGGATGTTGCTGAATAATCGCTGTCATTTCTTCCCAATTATCAATCGGTTGACCATCTATCGAAAAAACCTGATCTCCTTCTTGTAAGCCTGCCTCAAGGGCTGCACTATCTGGTGTAACGTCACCAATACGTGCTTCATCTACAGGCATTCCTTGGAACAATGCAAAGGCAATCAAAATGACAACAGCTAAAATGAAATTCATCATTGGCCCTGCGAAAATAGCTAGTGCACGTTGACCTACTGTCTTAGATCCAAATTGACGATGCCAAGGAGCGATTTGTGTTTCTAGCTCATCTTGTACAAGTGCTGCTTGTTCATCAACTTGATATTGAATTCTTTCTCCTTCGTCGTTATACGCTTCAATAATAAGCTTGTGCTCTAAATCTATTTTTTCTACCTGTACAACAAGTGCTTCAGGATGCTTTGACTTGTTATTAACTATTATTTTACTTACTTTTCTTGCAGCATTAAAAACAAGACCTATTTCATAACCTGGCTTAATATCAATCATTTCAGGATCTTCGCCAGCCATTCGAACAAATCCACCTATCGGAAGCAGACGAATGGTATACACTGTTTCATTACGTTTAAAAGAAAAAATCTTAGGTCCAAACCCAATAGCAAACTCCCGACATAAGATACCTGCCCGTTTGGCAAAGTATAAATGCCCCCATTCGTGAATGAAAACAAGTAGTCCAAAAATAATTATGACTGATATTAACGTATTCATCAGTTAATCGTCCACCTTTCTTATTTGATGGTAGAGTGGATAAACGCCCTCGTCTCGGCATCAACTTTTATTATCTCTTCTAATGTCGGTTGCTTAAGTACGGTATGTTCTTCAAGAGCTTTCTCAATTACATGCTCAATTTCTAAGAAAGATATGCGTCCCTCTAAGAAGTATGCAACAGCTATCTCATTTGCAGCGTTTAAGACCGTTGGCATCGTTCCCCCAGCCTTCCCTGCTTCATATGCAAACCTCATACAGCGAAATCTATCCATATCTAATTTTTTAAAATTTAAAGAACCGACTTCCCATAAATGTAGCCGTTCATTTGATATAGAATCAAACCGTTCTGGGTATGTTAACGCATATTGAATAGGTACACGCATATCAGGAGTTCCTAGTTGGGCAATCACACTTCCGTCTACGTACTCAACCATTGAATGAATAATACTTTCTTTATGTAAGACAACATCAATCTTCTCATATGGAATATTAAATAACCAATGAGCTTCAATGACTTCCAACCCTTTATTCATCATCGTTGCTGAATCAATCGTAATTTTTGCTCCCATTGACCAATTAGGGTGATTTAGAGCTTCTACAACAGTAACACCTTCTAATTCATCACGAGATCTATCTCGGAAACTCCCACCAGAAGCTGTTAAAATTAAGCGATCTACTTCATTAATATTTTCTCCATTTAATGCTTGAAAAATAGCTGAATGCTCACTATCCACTGGAATCAGTGAGACATTATGACGGCTCGCAGCATCTGTAACAATGTGCCCTGCTGTAACCAATGTTTCTTTATTAGCTATAGCTATCGTCTTTCCCGCCTGAATCGCAGCAAGTGTCGGCGCCAAGCCCACACTGCCAAGAACGGCATTAACGAGTATATCTGAGTCTGGTGTAGTTGCAATTTCCACTAACCCGTCTGTTCCATAAACAACCTTCGTCTCATTAGGAACATTATGAATTAGTTTATCATAATCCTCCTTCGATTGTACTGACAAAAGCGCTGGAGTAAATTCATGAACTTGTTGTAACGCAAGATCTATATTTCTTCCCACTGACATCGACTCTAATGTAAAATGTTCTGGATGTTTACGAATCACATCTAATGTTTGTGTTCCGATTGAACCCGTAGCCCCTAACAAACTTATACGCTTCACATTTTCACCTACTATTATAAAATCAATTTCCCTTTTTTCTATCTTAGATTAGTTGAAGCAAATGTAAGATTGGCATAACATATATCAAACTGTCAAACCGATCTAAAATTCCTCCATGTCCTGGCAGAACATTCCCTGAATCCTTTACAGAATAATGCCTTTTCAACGCAGATTCAACTAAATCCCCCAATTGGCCGAATACTGAAGCAACAATAATTACGAAAAGTGCCGTAATATAACTAGGAAAGATAGGAAAATAAAAATAAAAGGCAGACCCTACAATAACAGCAGCTATAATGCCGCCTATCGAACCTTCAATTGTTTTCTTTGGACTGATATCTGGCCAAAGCTTATTTCTCCCCAACTTACGCCCAACAAAATAAGCACCTGAATCGGTTGTCCAAATTAAAAGCAAAACAAAAAACACAAGATACAATCCATAATCCGGTATTTCTCTTGTCATAATTAAGTAATGAAAGCCAAAACCAACATATACAGATGAAAGTATAACAAAACCAACTTGATCAAATGTAAACGTATTTTTAGTTATCACTGTAAACATAAGTAAAACTAAAATAACAAATATAAAAATTTCTACTTTTGTAAAATGTGACGGAACAACTTGTTCAAACCAGTTTGTCGGAACTAATAGTAACCACATCGATAAAAGACTTATGATCCCCATGATCGAAATAGGTGCGATTCTTTTCATTTTCAGCAATTCAATCATAGCCACTGATGCTAAAATTGAAATAAACAGGGAGAAAATCCATCCCCCAAGCAAAACCATCGTAACGAAAACAGCTCCACCTATTATTCCCGTAACAATTCTTTGTTTCATATTACTTCGCCCCTTTAAACGCCACCGTATCTCCGCGCTCTTTTTTGATAGACGGCAATGGCTTCTACTAGGTGCTGCTCGTTAAAATCTGGCCATAGAACATCTGTAAACCAAAACTCACTATACGCCACTTGCCAAAGCATAAAATTACTAAGTCGGAGTTCTCCACTAGTCCGAATTAGAAGATCTGGGTCACGCAACTCAGCAGTCATGAGGTGCTCTGTTAGAACAGACTCATCAATTTCAGCGGCTTGCAATGCTCCGCTTTCAACTTGCTGTGCAATCTCTTTAACAGCATTCATAAGTTCATAACGACTTCCATAATTAAGAGCAAAATTTAAAACCAGTCCCGTGTTGTTTTCAGTGTCTTTTACTGCTTTTGAAACAGCCTTCTTTGTATGTTCTGGTAATTTATCAATACTCCCCATTAAACGCACTTTCACATTTTTTTCTATCAACGTTGGTAATTCTTTATTAAGAAAACGTTCAGGCAACTTTAATAAATAGTCAACTTCCGTCTTGGGACGTTTCCAGTTTTCTGTTGAAAATGCGTATAATGTTAAGATTTCAATACCAAGATCGTCAGCTTTGCGAACGATTTTGTTAATGACTTTCATACCTTCTCGATGTCCAGCTATACGTGGCAAGCCTTTTTGTTTTGCCCATCTTCCATTTCCATCCATTATAATAGCTATGTGTTTAGGGACATTTATATCAACTATATCCTTGCTTTTTTCTTGCGATGATATAGTTGATTTCCATTTTGATAACTTTTCAAGCATGTTTGCGCCCTCCATCTATGTAAGCAGCAGGTTCATCTTCATTTAGCTTTGCCTTTTTTTCGAAGACTCATAACCACTAAGAAAGTGTAAAAAACCCCCTAGAATAAAAGAGGGTCTTTTACTATGTCTATTTTACATGGAACTTGCTTACACTTCCATGATTTCTTTTTCTTTCTTTTCTGCTACCTCATCCACTTGCGCAATACTTTTGTCTGTTAATTTTTGAACATCATCCGTACTGCGACGAAGTTCATCTTCCGTCATTTCGCCATCTTTTTGACGTTTCTTCAAGTCGTCATTTGCATCACGACGAACATTACGTACAGCTACCTTTGCCTCTTCAGCTGCTTTTTTAACTAACTTAACAAGATCCTTACGGCGCTCTTCTGTTAATGGCGGGATCTGAATACGGATTACTGTTCCATCATTTGAAGGAGTTAACCCAAGATCAGCCATTTGAATTGCACGTTCAATATTTGCAATCGATGATTTATCAAATGGTTGAATAGTAAGTAATCTAGCTTCAGGTACTGAAATCGTTGCTAGTTGATTAAGTGGTGTATCAGCACCATAATATTCTACTGTAACACGATCAAGTAACGCTGGATTCGCTCGCCCTGCTCTTAATTTAGCTAACTCGCGGTTTAAAGCTTCAATTGCTTTTGCCATGCGTTGTTCGGCATCTTTTTTTACTTCAGCTGACATTATGAATTCCCCCTTACTAATGTACCAATTTCTTCACCAAGTACTGCTCGCTTAATATTTCCTTCTTCCATAATAGAGAAGACAATTAATGGTATGTCATTATCCATACATAATGAAGAAGCTGTTGAATCCATTACTGCTAAACCTTCTTTTAGGACGTCCATGTAAGAAATTTTCGTGTATTTCTTCGCATTTGCATCAACTGATGGATCTGCACTATACACACCGTCCACTTTGTTTTTCGCCATTAAGATAACTTCAGCTTCAATCTCAGCAGCTCTTAACGCAGCTGTAGTATCTGTTGAGAAATACGGATTGCCGGTTCCGGCAGCAAAGATCACAACACGCTTCTTTTCAAGGTGGCGGATCGCCTTACGACGAATATATGGTTCAGCTACTTGTCGCATCTCAATCGATGTTTGTACACGTGTCTCACAACCGATATCCTCTAAGCTATCTTGCAAAGCTAACGAATTCATCACCGTTGCTAGCATCCCCATATAATCGGCTGTTGCTCGGTCCATGCCCTTTGCACTTCCAGCCATTCCACGCCAAATGTTACCACCGCCGACAACAACAGCCACTTCTACTTGCAGTTCAACAATTTCTTTAATTTGTTTCGCTACAGATTGAATAACAATTGGGTCAATTCCATACCCTTGTTCTCCCGCTAATGCTTCACCACTTAGCTTTAATATTACTCGTTTATATGTTTGCATGAAAACCCTCCGCCATGAGTTGAAGTTATTGAATTCTCTCTGAAAAAAGGGACACACTGTGCCCCTACTCGCAAAAATTTACTTCTTAACTTGAGACATTACTTCTTCAGCAAAGTTATCTTCGCGTTTTTCCATGCCTTCCCCAACTTCATAACGGATAAAGCTTTTCACAGAAGCGCCTTTGTTTTGAACGTATTTACCAACTTTTTGATCACCATCTTTAACAAAAGGTTGATCTAGTAGACATACTTGCTCAAAATATTTTGAAAGACGACCTTCTACCATTTTCTCAACGATATTAGCTGGTTTGCCTTCGTTTAAAGCTTGTTGCGTTAACACTTCACGCTCACGTTCAACTTCCTCTTTTGACACTTCATCACGAGAAACGTATGTTGGGTTAATTGCAGCTACATGCATTGCAACATCTTTTGCAAGTTCAACATCAGTTGACCCAGCTACTACTGAAAGGACACCAATACGTCCACCCATATGTAGGTACTCACCAAATACGTCACCATCTTCTTTTTCTACAACTTCAAAGCGACGTAAAGAAATTTTCTCTCCAATTTTTGCAATAGAAGCATTGATATATTCTTGAACAGTTTGTCCATCTGCAAATGGTTGCTCTAGAACTTCTTCAACAGATGCAGGAGTGTTAGAAATAAGGTGTGAAGCTAGATCTCCAACTAGCTTTTGAAAGTTCTCGTTTTTAGCTACGAAGTCTGTTTCAGAGTTAACTTCAACGATAACTGCTTTGTTTCCTTCAGACTTTACAAGAGCAAGACCTTCAGCCGCTACTCGATCAGCTTTTTTAGCAGCACTTGCAATTCCTTTTTCACGAAGGAAATCTACCGCTTTCTCCATATCACCATTAGTTTCAGTTAATGCCTTCTTACAATCCATCATTCCTGCGCCTGTTTTTTCACGCAATTCTTTTACCATACTTGCTGTTACAGCCATTCAAAACGCCTCCTTAATAGTGTCAGTATGTACACGTACATGAACGTATAAACAATAATTTCTTGCGAAAAGTAATCAAATTTACAAAAAAAGATGGCAAAAGGGTAATCCCCCTTTACCACCCTTTTTTAGTAAATGAAATTAAGCTGTTGTTGTTTCTTCAACTTCAGTTGCTTCTTCTTCACCAGAAGTAGCTTCGATTACTGCATCTGCCATTTTACCTGTTAAAAGTTTAACAGCACGAATTGCATCATCGTTTCCTGGAATTACATAATCAATTTCATCAGGGTCACAGTTTGTATCTACAATCGCAACGATTGGAATGTTCAATTTGTGAGCTTCCGCAATTGCAATGCGTTCTTTACGAGGATCAATAACAAAAAGTGCATCAGGAATCCCTGGCATATCTTTGATACCACCTAAGAACTTTTCTAAACGCTCCATTTCCTTTTTAAGAAGGATAACTTCTTTCTTAGGAAGAACATCGAATGTACCGTCTTCTTGCATCTTTTCAAGATTCTTAAGACGAGTAATACGCTTTTGGATTGTTTCAAAGTTCGTTAACGTACCACCTAACCAACGCTGGTTAATGAAGTACATACCACAACGCTCAGCTTCCTCTTTAACAGAGTCTTGAGCTTGCTTTTTCGTACCAACGAAAAGGATTTTTCCTC
The DNA here is from genome assembly GCF_056619925.1 of Halalkalibacter sp. HAAS-P013. Lineage (NCBI taxonomy): Bacteria > Bacillati > Bacillota > Bacilli > Caryophanales > Bacillaceae > Halalkalibacter > Halalkalibacter sp. HAAS-P013. The sequence goes on along the minus strand of NZ_JBWQTU010000004.1, from coordinate 103,694 downwards.
CGTCAGCTGCTAAGTCACGTACAAAATTGTACGCTTCCTCAACCTTTTTAACTGTCTTTTGTAAATCAATAATGTAAATACCGTTACGTTCTGTGAAGATGTAGCGATCCATCTTAGGGTTCCAACGACGAGTTTGGTGACCGAAGTGTACCCCAGCTTCTAGTAATTGCTTCATGGAGATTACTGCCACATCAAACACCTCCTTTAAAATTGGTTTTTTTTATCCTCCGCTCTCATCATCTCTATGTGACACTGAAAAGTCAGCACCATCACATAAATTAGAGGGCGTGTGTGATTAACACCGTTGATTAATATATCATATCAAAAGCCTAGTTGCAAGCAGAATTAGACATTAACGATGAAATTTCAACATTAATTCTACTTCTCCTTTTCCTAAGCCTAATTTTTTAGCAATTTGTCCTGTATCTAAGCCCTGTTTCGATAGAGTGATCACTTTTGCTATATCTGACTGTTGATATATATCTGCATCCTCTTCTTCTTTAACAATTGGAGGTGTGTAGTCTTTGTATTTTTTCGTATTGTCATCTATTATTTGTTTATTAGTTTCATGATTTTGTGTTGTTACATGTGAGGGGGTCTTTAGATTAGCTTCTATTATAGCTTTTTCTTTATGTTCATTTAATTGCTTTACTAGTTGCTCATTCTCTTCTTTCATTTCTGCTGTATAGGAAACAAGCAAATCTTCTATTTCGTTTTTCAATTGCTCATAGTTTTCTTTCGAATTATGCGGCTGCTGCCTCATAAGAGTTAGAATCCATAGAAATGTAAACGCGTGAAGGAGCAAGCTAAAGGTAACGAGTAATGTCGTCATAGAATAATCCTTTCTCAACCAGAAAAGTCGATAAATCTTCCTTTAAAATGATGTTTCTATTGTTCCTCACAACTCTCATCCTCATGATGTTGACTGCGCTTATCGTGTTGTTATTGGTTGCACTTTGTACGCTCGAGTAACAATGTTTTTTATCGCTTGATACAATGACTCATAATTTTGATTATGCTCATGTCCTTATCATTTTTATTTAATAATGTGTTTTCGAAAGATTGTTGCTGTGAAGAAACGTCTTTTCTCGTAGTGAAATGGAGTGGAAGTCACTCGACTCCTGCGGGATGAAGAGGAAGGATCGAGACCCCACAGTACAAACAGCCGAGGAGGCCAGGTACCTCCTTGCGGGTGCGAGTGGCTGGAGCGTAATGGAACGAACATGTGGAGAACACGTACCCCCATAAAAACAACAAAGTATTCGAAAACAGCTATTTAATAAGATTTCTTCATCGCTTGTTGAAGTTTGAACAATGATTTTGAGTGTATTTGTGAAATTCGAGACGTTGAAAGCTTGAGAATTTGTCCGATTTCTGTCAATGTCAATTCTTCATAATAAAACAAGCTAATAACCAAACGTTCTTTTTCAGGCAGTTCATCAATGGCTTTAGCTAATTCTTTCTTTGTTTCTACATCGGTTGAATATTGTTCAGGTGTTTTAGCATCCTTGTCCTCTATTTGCGAGCCATATGTTTCATTCTTTGAAAACTCTTGTGCTTGTTCATCAATTGAAAGGATATTTGAAGTAAAATATTCCGCCATGACTTGTTCGACTTCCTCATATCCCATATTTAGTTCATTGGCTATCTCACCACTAGTAACAAAACGCCCTTTCTGTTGCTCTAACTTCTCTGTTGTCGATTCAATTTTTTTAATTTTATCCCTAGTAGACCTAGGGAGCCAATCTTCTTTTCTAAGACCATCTATAATAGCACCCCTAACCCGAAATGAAGCATATGTATCAAATTTTAGTTCTCTCTTTGGATCAAATTTTTCTAATGCATCGTACAATCCGATGAGACCATGACTTTTCAAATCTTCTGACCGAACACTCTTTGGAAGACCTGCAGAAATTCGCTGTACATGATAATTAACAAGGGGCATGTAACGACGAATTAGCTCATCGCATGCAGTATGGCTTCTCTCTAAAATCCATTTATCCCAGAGTAATTGATCTTCTACTGTTGTTACATGTCCCATAAAGTACCTCCATTAACGCAGATTGATTAAGAAAAAGAAATATGTATCTTCTTAAATTAAATTTCCTTCGTCCCTTGATTAACAGTACGTATTTGTAAGCGTTTTGAATGTGGGTTAAACTCAATTGTTCTCCCACTTTCCCCACCAACATCTTCTGAGAGAAGAGGTATTCGTAAATCTTTTAGCTTCTCTTTAACAGCTTCTACATTACGCGGTCCAATTCTCATTAAACTACTACTGCCTGTAGAAAAGGAAAACATCTGTGCTCCTCCGGCAATTTTTGCCTTTAATGAATACCTCAATGCACCCATTTTCTCTAACTCAACGAGTAAAGTAGGAATCGCTGTATTAGCATATTTCGCAACATTAGTCTTTTCCTGCCTACTAAGAGAAGAATTGAACATTTCTGAAAGTACTTTCCTCATAAAAGCTGAATCATCCACAACAAGAACCTTTATGTTATCTATCAAACCTATCCCCAATTTTCTGTAATGGGAATTATTACTGTTCATACTTTATCATTCTTTTCATTTTAAAAAGAAACTGGTCAAACTTAGTTGGACTTTGCTTCGCCACACCTAAATAGCAAGAGGCTAGTCCATTTACAGCCACACTCGCTTTTGCCTGTTTATTCCATATCAAAAATGGCACTTGAGCTTTCACTGCTTTAGAAACATTGGTATCATCAGGAATAAATCCAAGAATGGAAATTTCTTTTTGGAGGAACTGTAAGGCCACATGCTTAAAGTTATTCAACGTCCGATTTCCTTCTGAATTAGAATCAGCACGATTAACTATTAAAAACAGAGGTTTCTCCTTCTCCTGTAAGTAAATATATTTAAGCATAGAGTAAGCATCCGTGATCGCTGGTGGCTCGGGAGTCGTGACAATAAAGACTTCATGAGCAGATAGAACAATTTCTAAACTTTCTTTTGTTGCACCCGCACCCATATCTAAGAAGATATAATCAAAGGCTTGACCAAGTTGTTCAATTTGTGAAAAGAAGCGTTGCCTCTTTTCCTCATTTAAGTTAGCAAATTTAGAAAACCCCGATCCTCCTGCAATATACGAAATACCAACTTTTGATTCCTCAATAATATCCCAAATTGATAGTTGGTTTTCAAGCATATCAAGAAGGTGGTAGCGAGGTGTAAGTCCCATTAAAATATCCAAATTTCCCATTCCAATATCTAAATCAATTATAGCTACTTTTTTATTAAGGTTTGATAAAGATATGGCAAAGTTCAAACACACATTTGACTTCCCGACTCCGCCTTTCCCACTTACAACAGCAATAACCTTTGCTTCTTTGTTGTTATCATTCATTTCAATTAGTCTTCTTAAACTTTCTGCTTGATCATTCATCATTTTTTGTTCACCTCAAGCACACAATCAAGTAAATACTGCCTCGTGGCTATAACAATATCATCAGGAACGTTTTGCCCCGTAGTCACATAGGCAACACCTTTTCCAAGGTCTATAGGAATATTTAACATAGCACCATACGTACTTGTTTCATCATGCTTTGTTAATATCACTTGTTCTATAGGGATCAGATGAAATTGTCCTATAATTTTTTTCATATCTTCATACTTTGATGTTAATGACAATACAAGGTACGTATCAGCATCCTGGTTGAAATCAATAATCTTTGATAATTCCTCTATATACAGTTCGTTACGAAAATTACGACCAGCAGAATCCACTAAAATAAGATCGTAATGCTTAAATAGCTCAATTGCTTTTTTAAAATCTTCAATCGAATAAGCAACTTCCAGTGGGATATTTAAAATTCTTGCATATGTTTTTAATTGCTCAACCGCAGCAATTCGGTACGTATCGGTCGTAATTAACGCTACTTTCTTTTGTTTTTTCAATACGGAATGAGCAGCAAGCTTAGCAATTGTTGTTGTTTTTCCTACTCCGGTAGGCCCAACTAAATTCAATATCTTCTTATTAAATGATATCCCTCCAATTGGAACATTTGCTAAGAGCGACTGTAAGTAATTAGAAAGTTCAATTTTTATTTCTTGTTGATTTTGTTTTGAAGTCGAATGATCATACCATTGTTTCAGTAGATGTTTCATAATCGATAATCGAATCGTCTCTGTTACACCTTGCACTCGTAATTGATCATCTATTTGTTGGAATGGCTCAGGATATTCTTTGTTACCTGATCTGTTATTATCATTCAATCCTTGAACGAGTTCCTTTAACTGATTAATCTCTTCTATTAACTTCTCTTGTGTTGGCTCTTCTCTTTGAGGAGGTACTGGAGAAACAACATCAGCTTGTCTACTTCTAGCCACATTATGATTAGTTTTTTGAATCGGTGCTCTAGAGGCTGTAGGATCAATGGCCGCAATAACTTCCATCTTTTTCGTTGTAAAAAATCCAAGAAAACCGCCTGTATCAATCTCTTTTGAATTTAAGATAACTGCATCATCCCCGAGCTCCGAACGTATGACCTTCATAGCTTCATGCATTGAATTTGCAGTATACTTTTTTACCTTCATTCTATGTTCACCACTCCTACACTTTGCACTTCAACGTTTGCTTCAAGTTCATTGTAAGATAGAATCGGAATATGAGGCAAATACCTCTCAAGCAGTTGTCTTACATACATCCTTACCGCAGGAGAACATAAAATTACTGCTTGTTGCCCCATTTGACTAAGGCGATCTGTTTCAGATGCGGCAGCTTCCAATATAGCTTGAGAAACGTTAGGATCCATCGAAATAAAATTACCATGCTCTGTTTGCTGTACAGAGTCTGCTACTTTTTTCTCAACTTGACCACTTAACGTTATGACATATAAAGGCTCACCAGGAGTTGTCACTTGCTTTGATATTTGACGCGAAAGCGATTGACGAACATACTCTGTAACTAAATCCATATCTTTTGTCATATGCCCATAATCGGCAAGCGTCTCAAATATAATTGGCAAATTCCTGATCGAAACATTTTCTTTCAAAAGGTTTGTTAACACCTTTTGGATTTCTCCAGTAGATAATGAATTTGGGGTCACTTCTTCAACAAGCGCCGGATACGTTTCTTTTAAGTGATCGACAAGTTGCTTTGTTTCTTGACGTCCTAGTAATTCATGAGCGTGGCGTTTAATCACCTCAGTTAAGTGTGTAGAAACAACAGATGGTGGATCGACAACTGTATAACCTGAGAGCTCCGCCTGCTCCTTCATTTCTTCTCCAATCCAAAGTGCAGGTAATCCAAAAGCTGGTTCAAACGTCTCAATTCCAATAATACTTTCATCATCAAACCCCGGGCTCATCGCCATATAGTGATCAAGTAATAGATCACCTTTTGCGACTTCATTGCCTTTAATCTTAATTGTATATTCATTTGGTTGAAGTTGAATATTATCACGAATTCTAATTACTGGTACAATCATTCCCAGTTCCAATGCCATTTGACGTCGTATCATGACAACTCGGTCTAATAAATCACCACCTTGACTAGCATCTGCAAGTGGAATCAAACCATAGCCAAACTCAAATTCGATCGGATCAATTTGCAACAAATTGACGACACTCTCAGGTGACTTCATTTCATCGGGTTCAATCTCATCCTCAACTTGCTCTTCTTCCATTTGTGCCATTTTTTCATTTTTGGAAAGAAAGTATCCACCAAGCACTAGCAATAAGGCAACTGGGAAAGTGAAAATAAGGCTAATAGGAGTAATAGCTCCTAACAAAAAGATTGTCCCCCCCGCAATATAAAGCATTTTTGGATATGCAAATATTTGCTTCGTAATATCATGACCTAAATTCCCTTCCGAAGCAGCTCGAGTAACAACTATGCCTGTAGCTGTTGAAATTAACAAGGCAGGAATTTGACTTACAAGTCCGTCTCCTACAGTTAATAACGTGTAAGTTCCCGCTGAAGTCGATAAATCCATCCCCATTTGAGTCATCCCAATGATAAGACCGAATAATAAGTTGATCATAACTATAACAATTCCAGCAATAGCATCTCCCTTAACAAATTTACTCGCACCATCCATGGATCCGTAAAAATCTGCTTCACGTTCAATTTTTTCACGGCGCTGTTTCGCTTCAATATCGGAAATCATCCCTGCATTTAAATCCGCGTCAATACTCATTTGTTTTCCTGGCATCGCATCTAATGTAAAACGAGCACCTACTTCCGATACACGTTCTGCACCTTTTGTAATGACTAGAAACTGAATCACAATTAAGATTAAGAAAACAACAAATCCTACTAGTGCATTACCACCAACTACAAAGTTCCCAAATGTATCTATTACATTTCCAGCATTAGCTTCTCCAAGAATGGAACGCGTTGTTGAAACATTTAAGCCCAATCGAAATAATGTAACGAGTAAAAGCAATGTAGGAAAAATAGAAAATTGTAACGGCTCTCGAGTATTCATTGCTACGAGAATGATAATAAGGGCAAGAGATATATTAATTATGATTAAAAAGTCCAACATCGCCGTAGGTAACGGAATGATGAGCATGATGACAATTAGAATAACACCAAGTAAAACTGAAAGATCTCTTGCTGCCACTAAACTTCTCCCCTAACGTGTACTATAACTAATTTATTTGTTTATCTTTCAAACGATAAACATATGCGAGCACTTCCGCTACTGCCTTGAACAAATCTTCTGGGACTTGATCCCCAATTTCAGCCTGATGATACAAAGCTCTAGCAAGTGGTCTATTTTCAACGGTTACGACTTCATGTTCAGCCGCAACACCTTTTATTTTCTGAGCCATAAAATCAACACCTTTTGCAACTACAAATGGTGCATCCGCTTTTTCTTCGTCATAACGTAGTGCGACGGCAAAATGCGTTGGATTCGTAATAACGACATCTGCTTTTGGTACTTCTTGCATCATCCTTTGCATTGCCATTTCCATTTGTTTCTGCTTGCGTTTTGATTTAATTCTAGGATCTCCCTCCATGTTTTTGTGCTCATCTTTTATATCTTTTTTCGACATTTTGATTTGTTTTTCATGATCATACTTTTGGTAGAGATAATCTGGAATGGAAAGGACGAGAAGGAGAAACGCTACTGATATACCTAATATTGCCGTTAATTGTGCAATGAAAGCATATCCATCCCCCACACTTTTTTGTGAAAGGACCATTACATTTTCCAAATTTACCCAAATAATGATAAATACGACCACACCGGCTAATGAAATCTTTAACAGGGATTTCATTAATTCGACAAGTGCACGAATAGAGAAAATTCGTTTCGCTCCTTTAATAGGATCGAGTTTCGACAGCTTCATCTTGATTGCTTCTGGGGCAAATAATACCCCAACTTGGATATAGCTCGCTGCCACTCCAGCAATTAATGCGATCATCATGATAGGGAGTAACACAATTGCAGACTCCATTACCAACTCCAAAAATAAAGCAGCAATGGTTGCTTCCGTCAATTCCAGAAGAAGATAAGTTTGAAAGGTGTGTTTCAATAAATTAAATAAGGTTTCACCAAGTAGCCCTCCAAACAACCATAAAAATAAAAAAACCAATAACAATATTATCGCTGTATTTACATCGGTGCTTTTTGCCACCTGACCTTTTTTACGAGTATCTTGTCTTTTTTTCGGGGTTGCTTTTTCCGTCTTCTCCTCAGCAAAATACTGAAGGTTTAGACGTATTTTAAAGTTATCCATTTCAAGCCCCCCCGAGTAATTGTAGCAGTGTACGCATTGCAATAAATGTTTGATCAAACAAACGCTGTAAAACCATAAAAAAAACACCCATAAATACAGTTAACAATAAAAGACCAACAATAATTTTTAACGGCATTCCGACTACAAAAACATTCATCTGTGGTACTGCTCTTGAGACCATTCCAAGTCCAACATCAACTAAAAAAAGCGACCCTACAATTGGAAAAGCCATTTGAAAGGCAATAATGAACATGGCATTAAAGGTTGTTGCCATATACTGAATGATATTTTCTTGCCCGAAAGGTAATGTCACCTGATCCATTGGTACAAATTGATAACTATAATAAATCCCATCTAACAACAAGTGATGACCATTAACAAGCAGTAAAAAAAGCAGGGCAAAAGTATATAAATAGCTCCCGGTAAGTGGTGTTTGTGCTCCTGTCTGCGGATCGACTACGTTAGCGATCATAAACCCCATACTATAATCGATGAATCCTCCTGCCACTTGAATGGCATATAAAAGAATTGCCGCTATTAACCCAACAAATAGTCCTACTAACACTTCTTTTATTAAAATTAAATAATACATTGCATCAATCACAATAATCGGTGATTCAAGTGTAAATACCATTATCCAAGCCAAAAATAGTGACGACCCTATCTTCATCGTATTTGGAATTGATCTATGAGAATAAATTGGCAACACAGCAAAAAAAGCAAGAACTCTCATAAAGACAAGCAAGAAGGCAGGTAGTACATTTATAAATTCAATCATTATCCAATGAACCTATGGAGATTGTTAAAAATTTGGTATGTGAAATTAGTAACATTAGATAACATCCATGGACCAAATAAGATTAATGCAGCAAAAACACCAACTATTTTGGGGATAAAGGCAAGTGTTTGCTCTTGGATTTGTGTCGTAGCCTGAAAAATACTTACTAGTAGTCCAATTCCAAGTGCAACAAGTAAGAGCGGTCCAGCAACAAGAAGAACTGTCCACACTCCATTTTCAGCCATACTTATAACGAATTCTGGACTCATAATCCACCACCTTAATTAAAGCTAAGAAGCAATGATTGGACTATTAAATACCAACCATCAACTAAGACAAACAATAAAATTTTAAATGGCAAAGCAATCATAACTGGTGGCAACATCATCATTCCCATAGACATCAACACACTCGCAACAATCATATCAATAACTAAAAACGGGATGAAAATTAGAAAACCAATTTGAAACGCAGTTTTCAGCTCACTAATAGCAAAAGCTGGTACTAATGCAGTAAGAGGGATATCATCAAGTGTTTCAGGCCTATCAAGACCTGCATAGCCCATAAATAGAGCTAGATCTTTTTCCCGCGTATGATTAGCCATGAATTCTTTCATAGGAAGTGATGCTAAATAAAGAGCTTCCTCTTGATCAATTTCTCCTTCAAAAAAAGGAGTCATTGCTGTTTCATTTACTTCAGCAAACACAGGAGCCATAATGAAAAAAGTAAGAAAAAGGGCAATTCCTATTAAAACTTGGTTCGGCGGCATTGATTGTGTCGCTAACCCTTGCCTGACAAACGATAATACAATCACAATTCTTGTAAAACTTGTCATTAAAATAAGAATAGAAGGCGCTAATGACAGAACCGTTAACAATAGTAATAGTTGAATAGTTGTGGCAACATTAGCCGGTTCATCCGTAATAAAATCTAAATCTAGTCCTGGGACTGTCGTGACAGCGGAAATAATTAAGGGCTCTAGCATTATTTGTCACGCTCCCTTACTGCATCATGTATTTTCTTCTGTGAGTTAGACACGTCTTTTAACTGGTTCTCCAATAAACTTTTAAAAGCATCGTGATTTGATTTAGATGTCTTGGTCGGTTGGTTATGTGTGTTTTTCTTAGGACTAATTTTAGAATTAACCCAATTAAATAGTTTTTGAATTGGCTGGTCGAAGTGCTCTAATTGTTCTTGTTGATGGTTTATAATCGATTCTACTTCGTTAACGTCCTCAATTTCTTTCAAAAGTTGAATAGAGTCACCTACACCCACTACTAAAACACGGTCTCCAATTTTAACTAATTGAACAGATTTGTTGGCACCAAGTGGAACGCCACCTATATTTTCAAGCATTCTGGACGAACGAAACGACTGTGACCGTTTGCTAAGAAACCTCAAAAGTACATAAATGAGAACAACAACAAGTACCAATGCGCTAATCATTTGCGCAAAAATTAAAACCGTATTTTGTTCGGGGATCATTTCCTGGTCCGGCTCTGTAGCAGGTTCGCTAACTGGTGTTTGAGGAGGAGCATTTTCTTCCCCGACTGGTTCCTCTGATGATCGATTTCCATTTAACGTTTCTGAAACTCTACGATTCTCATCAGTCGTCGTATTTGCTTCCACTTGATAGTGCGGGCCAAAAACAGAAAGAATCATAATTAGAGCTATAACTACTAACTTAATGCTCATATATATTGCAGCTCTCCCATCTCCTTTAACTCATTTTTAACCTAGTGTTTTGTTAATTGCCTCGATTACTCGATCAGCTTGAAAAGGCTTAACGATAAAATCTTTTGCTCCAGCTTGAATCGCATCGATTACCATTGCTTGCTGACCCATCGCTGAACACATAATAATTTTAGCACTTGGGTCAATGGTTCTGATTTTCTTTAATGCCGTTATTCCATCCATTTCCGGCATTGTGATATCCATTGTGACAAGATCTGGCGATAATTCCTTAAACTTTTCAATCGCTTGAAGTCCATCGTTTGCTTCACCGCCTACTTCAAACCCATTTTTTGACAATATATCTTTAATCATCATTCGCATAAATGCCGCATCATCGACAATTAATACTTTTGCTAACATTGAACATTCCCCTATGTTAAATTTCGAATTCGATCTTCTTGGCTTACAATATCAGTAACTCTCACTCCAAAATTTTCATCAATTACAACGACTTCACCTTTAGCAATCAATTTCTGATTAACAAGAATATCTACTGGTTCCCCTGCTAATTTGTCAAGTTCGATAATGGATCCTTGTGTAAACTCTAGAATTTCCTTGATTGAGCGTTTCGTTCTACCTAGCTCAACTGTTACCTGAAGTGGAATATCTAACAACATATTTAGATTATTTGATTCACTTGGTGACAGTTGCGGGGGTTCAAATGTTGAAAATGCTGCTTGTTGAACATCGACTTCACGCTCATGATAACCACCAAGGTGCTGTTGACCTCTTTGTTCATAAGGAGCTTGTTTAGTTTTGTGGCTTTGAGTCTCTTGCTCCCTTTCCACTTCCTGCCTAGATACTGACTGCTGCTTTTCTTCTATCAGGTCTTCTTGTTCTACTGGATTCTCAGGAATAATTGGCTCTGCAACAGGAATCCCCGTGTCATCCGTTACAGGACCGCCTGGATTCATTAATTCATCCACTAAGCTTTTAGCAAATGGAATAGTAACCAATTGCATAATATTTGAATCAATAAGATCTCCTACTTTTAATCGAAAAGAAGTTTTCACAAGAATTTCTTCTTTCGGGACAATTGAAGTTCCCTTGTCCTCTTTTACATCGAGTAAATCGATCCCAGGAGGAGAAATATCTACTCTTTTATTAAAGATCGTTGACATGGAAGTAGAAGCAGATCCCATCATCTGATTCATTGCTTCTTGAACGGCACTGACATGCATATCTGCTAATTCTAATGATGGTTCAGTCCCATCACCACCAAGCATTAAATCAGCAATAATGGCTGCATCTCGTGTTTTAATTACTAATAAGTTGAACCCTTGAAATCCTTCCGTATATTCAACATGGACAGCAACATGAGGTTGAGGGAATTCTTCCTCTAACTGTACTCTTGAAATAATAGAAAGCTTTGGTGTTGTAATATCAACCTTTTGATTTAACAATGTTGATAAAGCTGTTGCTGAGCTTCCGAAAGATATATTTCCAATTTCCCCCAGGGCATCCTTTTCAATTTCCGATAAGTAGTCAGATAAATTTAATTGATCTTTTTCTTTAGGCTTTTCTTCGAAATCACTAGTCACTCCTTTAAGGAGTTCATTAATCTCATCTTGGGAAAGCATATCATCATTCATTTACTTCTGCCTCCTCAATTAATTCTGTCACTTGGACAGCAATTTGGTTCTTTGTTTTCCCAGGTTGTGCTAAATATTTTCTTTCCCCACCTACTGTTACAGATAGCGGCTGACTGATTAATTGGTCCAATTCAATGACATCTCCAACTCCAAGATGTAAAAATTCTTGTATCGATATCTCGGAACGTCCAAGCTCCACTTGAATGAGCAATGGAGCCTTTTGAATATTTCTCTCAATCCTTTGGATTTCACCAGGTTGCCTTTGCTTCTTCTTCTCTTGCATCCAATAATGAACCGAAAGCTTTGGTAATATTTCCTCTAGTACGACATGTGGCAAACAAATATTTATCATCCCCGACGTTTCTGCAATTGTTGTTGACAGTGAAATGACAACAACTGTTTCATTTGGAGAAACCATTTGTAGAAACTGAGGGTTGACTTCAATATCTTCCATAACTGGGTCGAGTTCAAGAACAGAACTCCATGCTTCTTGAAAACTATCTAACGTTCGTTGAAAAAGCTGAGACATAATTCTCGTCTCAATTTCAGTAAGGTTATCTATTTTATTAACACTAACGCCTTTTCCTCCCAATAGACGATCTAGCATGGCATAAGCGATATTTGGATTAATTTCCATTAGAAGTCTTCCATCTAACGGATAAGGCTCAAACACATTTAAAATGGTCATCTTTGGAATAGATCTAATAAATTCTTCATACGGAAGTTGATCTACTGATGCAACCGAAATCTGGACATACGTCCGTAATTGTGCAGAAAAATAAGTGGTTAAAAGCCGAGCAAAATTCTCATGTATTCGTGATAAACTCCGAATTTGATCCTTCGAGAAGCGCAGTGCTCGTTTAAAATCATATACTTTAACTTTTGATTCATTTTCTTCTTTTTTTAGTTCGTCAGCATTCATTTCTCCAGTAGAAAGTGCTGATAACAGGGCATCTATTTCACCCTGTGATAAAACGTCAGCCAAGACCCTCACCTCTTAATCTAAAACCTCTATTGGATTACCCAAGTTGTGGTGTAAACTTGAATAACCTCTCCTTCTTGCATTAACTCATTTATCTGTACTCTTATGTCATCTTCAAACGTTTCGATGCCTTGGGGACCAGCTAAATCAGATGCTTTTTTCCCTGAAAGAGCCCGTAAAATAATATTATTCACTTGAAAATCTCGTTTTTGTACTTCTGTTAATGCAGACCTGCTATCAACGTGTATTCGAAAAGATGCCCGAACATAATCATTGGATAGGAGGTTTGTTGTAATATCCTTCGTTTCAAATGACTGAGCAATGATTTCATCAATCGTTGGTTCAGCGTTTGGGTCTGGTTCATGTAAATAATGATTAACAAGCACAAATGCCACCACGCCTACTAATGTAAAAGCTGTTAATATGATAAGCATGATGTTTACAAGCTTACTTTTAAACAATCAAGACCCCTCCGTACCTTTATAAATTCCTATTAGTCCTATTTGAGTAAACCTTGCGTTTATTAATTTTTGAACCTCTTCCATGCTATTGCGTATGACAATTTTCTTCCCGCTTAGCAAAGTAATTGTTGTATCCGGAAAAGCTTCAATTTGTTCAATTAACAAGGCATTAAGTAAAAACGGTTGACCATTTAAACGAATAAGTTCAATCATAGACAAATGAATGGGCTAGATTCGGCCTAGCCCAATCCTCCTAAGAATAATTATAGTTAATAGATTATCGTTTTAAGTTTACAAGCTCTTGCAAGATTTCATCAGAAGTTGTAATTATACGAGTATTTGCTTGGAATGCACGTTGTCCGACAATCATTTCAGTGAATTCTTCTGAAAGGTCAACGTTTGACATTTCAAGAGTTCCTGCAATTAACGTACCGGTTCCGTCTAATCCCGGTGTCGTTACTAAAGGGACTCCAGAGTTGGCAGACACTTGATACAGGTTACTCCCTTCCTTTTGTAACCCTTCTGGATTGGTAAAAAAGCCAAGAGAGATCGTAGCTACTGTGTTTAATACGCCTTGATCATCAATAACATTTACGTTACCAGTTTGACTGATACTAAAACTTTGAGAGTTAGCAGGAATATTAATTATCCCGTCCCCATCATCAAGTAAATAAAGTCCATCAGAATTCACAATGTTTCCTTGCTCATCTAAATAAAAGTTCCCAGCTCTGCTGTAAAACGTGTTCGCACCTTCACCTAATCTAAAATATCCATCGCCAGATATACCTAAGTCTAGTTCACGGTTTGTATTTTGCAAACTTCCTTGCGTGTGGATCGTATCAATAGTAGCTAGCTGTGAACCTAATCCAACTTGTCTTGGGTTCGTACCACCAAGACCAGCTCCTGGGCCTGAAGCACCGGCAATTTGTTGACTAACCATATCTTTAAATGTCGTACGCCCCTTTTTAAAACCAAACGTATTGACATTGGCAATGTTATTCCCGATTGTATCTAGCTTCGTTTGCATATTTCTCATTCCAGAAATCCCTGAGTACATTGAACGTAACATATTAATTTCCTCCTCTTAATGACTGCTTCTATCAGTCCACAGTCATAAGACCTCCCTGCACGGGTCCAGTCTTTTTATATAGTAGTATTTTTAATCAATAATGATTGTCCCATTAATATTTGTAAATATTTGAGACTGTGCTTCATCCCGATTCATAACTGTAATCACAGTATCATTTTTTGCACTAACAACAAGTGCCGCATGATCAGTAATAACAAGTGAATCAGTTACTCCCTTTTGTTTCGCTTCCATGACCTTTTCTTGGATAGTCAACCATTTGTCTTGTGAGAATTCGATTCCTCGCACATCCATACGCTGTTGGGCGTGCTTACTTACCTTTAGATCATTTGGTCTAATCAGCTCATGTTTTAATAACTTATGAAATTGGTTTGTTTGTGGTTGGTTGACCTTCTTACGAGTAGGCTTTGGAAGTGTATGCAACGAGTGAGTATAAATCCTAGGATCCATTACGTCACACTCCTAAATAACCAATTATTTATTATTACTTTTGCTCCTCCAATACACTTACTTGAACAAGTTGCTCATTGCTAATCCAACGACCATCGTCAAGTTGTACTCGGAGCTTTCCGTCGCTTTCAAGCTTGACCGATTTTACGATGTTATCTGCATATTCGGTTCTTGAACGGTATTGATCTAAATCCGCTTCACGTTTCCATTGAACTTTTTTACCAATTAGCTCACTATGTTGGACTAAGTTTTGACTTGTTTGCATCGTGACAAACTTCTGCATCGCTTGGTTCATATTTGTCATTTGCTCTAACGAAGAAAATTGAGCCATTTGCGCAATAAACTCACGATCATCCATCGGATTAGACGGATCCTGATTTTGAAGCTGTGTAATCAGAATCTTCAAGAAATCATCTTTCCCTAAAATACCTTGACCTGTTTGTTGTATTTGTTTCGTTTGATTGTTTAACATTAATCCTTCATGGATACTTGTCATATGATCACCTATATCTGTTCATTAATAGTAACTTCATTAAGGATGGTTTGGAATGAACCAAGTTCTCCTTCCTCGCGTTCATCGCTCCGTTCTTCCTCGGCATCATGATCTTTAGAAGAATCTCCTTCATGGTGTTGTCCAATAGGTTCTTCGCTTACTTCAACCCGATCAACTTGTATCTGTTGTTGAACAAATGCTTGACGTAATTGCGATAATTGACTTTCAACTAGATCTCTTGTTATAGAAGATCCAGTAATAATACGTGCTGTAATGATCCCCTCTTGCTGAGTAAGTTGAATATTTAACCGCCCTAAATGTTCAGGATATATTTTAATCGATAACGTATGAATTCCTTGCGGTGTTTGGGTAAACGTTCCACGTTTTATAATAGACTGAAGTTGTCTTAAAAATTGTTGTTGCTGCAATTCTTTTGGAAGTCGATCCCCGATATAAATTTGTAATGGTTCAGACTTTGACGGACGCTCTGCAACAGCCTGATTGTAAATTGTTTCTAATCCTGTTATTGAAGGATCTTTTACAATAGATTCCTTTGATTCAACAGTTTGACCTATATTCATCCGATTAAGGTTCATCGCGTTTTCATTTAATAAACCATTACTTTGAGTAGAAGCTTTAAAATTATTTCCCTCTAGCTTTTGATGTTCATCTTGGATTACTGTAAACAACGTTAAGAAGGTTGCTATTTTTGATTGCGTATCACTTGTTTTTTCAAAAGCTAAACTCATGATTTGATCAATACCTTCATTTGAGATCAGATGTGTTGGAAACGTTCGTCTAATAGCATCCTGCACTGTTTCAATGCCTTCAAAATACACCGAGGCAAGAAACATCAGTTGTTTTTCAGCAGGCCAGCTCGCAACTAAGGAAAGGTCACTTTCCGTAGGTTGTAACCATAAAGTTTTAAACTCCTCTTTCCATTCAAATGGTAAATGCTCCATTTTAGTTAAGCTCGTTTTTAGCTCATGTTCAGTGTTGGAATCATCTGATTTAGCTATAGAGATCACTTCGTTAATTAGCGAAAAGAATAGACTATTTTCTTTTGTAACAGTTTTCAAACCATCCTTTTGCTTGGAAAGCTGCTGTGAAGACTCTACTTGCTTATTCGTTTCATTGATTACCAATGTATCTGTTGCACCTTGATTTATAGCTTCAATTGTTAATGCAAGAAATACTAGTTGTTGCGCTTCAGGCCAATTCCCTGCTAAATGAGAAGCGCTTTTCTTAGGCTCTGACCAAGCAGCGAGAAAATCATCACGCCATCCCATAGGAAGTTGCTCTATCTTCTCTTGAAAATGAGCTGCCACGGTCACCTTACTAGAGCTATCGATTACAGTCAGTTCAGATATTGCTTTATCAATCCGAGATAAAAGAGTATCTGCTTCAACCAGCTGACTTCCTAAATGCTTGAATGTACTTTGAGAAAAATTCAGGCGTGAGAAAGAACTAGTTTCACGAAAAAAAACTTTGTTATTCATTTTGTTTTGAAACACATCACTTTTTTCCTCATTTCTTTTACTTTCTAGAAATGCGTTAACGATCGCTTGCTCTACATGCTGCTCAATCACTTCAAAAGTACATTCTAAATCAAACTCTTGTTCAATAATTGATAAGAGTTTGGAGTGATACATTTGATTATATGAGCTATAACTCTCAGAACTTTTTTCTTCATTCAAAAATAGCAAAGATGCTTGTAAATCTAATTCTCGGTTTATATTTTCAATGACATGCAAAGGAACCTTTTTAGAAATTTCTTCCTTAGTGTGTGTATCAACTGAAGTATGAGAAATCGCTAAAAATGCCAACTTTTTCCCTTTAGGCCAATCGTCAATAAACAACATTGGATCAGCTACCGTTTGATCCCAAGCTGAAATGAAATCTTCTTGCCACCCTTTTGGCAAATGGCCTACTTTAGCCTCGATCACTGTATCTTTCTTCACAACTACATCTAGCACGTCTGTCAAAAAATCAAAAGTTCTCGGATCCTCTTTGTCCTCTTTCGGTTGATCATTGGATTTCGTTAATTCTCCTAACAAGTGAGAAAACATCAACTTTCCATCTTTATCCAACAATTCTTTTTTTTCAGAAACATGACAAGTAAAAGGCGCTGAAGTCATTAAATGCGTATTTACTAGCATGGCGTTCATTTTATTTCACCTCCTTTCAAAGGTATGGAACCATTACTCGTTCGCAAATCTACTCATTAATTCTGCTGCGAATTCACTTTCCATTTTAGAAAGAATTCCAGCTCTTGCATCAACCGATACTTGTGATAAATGCAAAAGTGCTTCCTCAGCTGGTAGTTCCGAAATAATGGAGGCTGCATTTTTTGAAGACATTGATTCATATATTTTTGCTATATCTTTTAAATCTTGCTTTACTTCATACTGTAATTCCGCTTCTAGTTCATTTTGTTCCTCTAATTGTTTCATTTCATTTTCTAATACTTTAATTGTTTCTTCACTTTGCTCAATGATTTGCTGTAAACGGACAATTTCAGCGTCCTGCTCGGTGATGCGTTGCTCTAACAAACTAACATCCTCTTGTTCTAGCTCTTCTCCCTCTTCAACCATTGAAGAAAGTACAGGAACATTAGCTGCTATTTGCTTCGTTTTATCTACAACATCAACTCCTAGAAAGGAGAGAATGACAATAAATAAAATGATTGCAAACAGAGCAGGTATACAAATCAGAAAAAACCACTGAAATTTGCTATATGATTTTTCGTTTGCACTCATGGTTTCACCTTTAACGTTTTGCAAATAATTGAACCGATAACTCGTCCATTTGCATGAGATCTTTACGTTTCTCTTCTTGTTTATACTGTTCTTGTTTCAATTGTTTCATTTTTTCATACTTTTTCATTTCTATTGTTTTCGCAACTAGATCCTTCTCTTTGACAACCATTTTTTCCCTAGCTAATTGGGTATCATGCTGCTTAACCATAATTTCTTGCTGTAAACGCATAATTTGATTTTGATTTTGCTGCAATTCATAAATAGACGTTCCAGTTGAGATCTGATTTCTCACCCGCTCCTCCAAACCTTCCTTGCTTTTAAGTAACTCATACAATTGTGTTGCAACCTTCTCAAAATGATCAATCGCTTCTTGGTATTCAGCTTGTACTTTGTTTTTCTCTCTTTCCCTAACTTGCATTACTTTTTGAAGGGTGAATTGGAATGACATTAGTAATGCCCGCCTTTCGCAAATTCTTCAATTAATCGTTCGACTGTTTGGTCAATACCTGTTATTTCCGTGGTAGACTGCTTTAAAAAATTTATAATTTTTGGATACATCGTAATGGCTTGATCAATGTCTTTAGATGCCCCCCGTTTATAAGCTCCTATATTGATTAAGTCTTCATTATCATCATAAGTAGATAAATAGGAACGGACTTGATCTGCAGTTGTTTTATGAAGGTCATCTACAACATCAGACATGACACGACTTACACTTTTTAAGACGTTAATCGCAGGAAACTGTCCTTTATTTGCTAATTTTCGATCAAGAACTAAATGTCCATCTAATATTCCTCTTACCGCATCAGCTATTGGTTCGTTCATATCATCGCCATCAACTAAAACAGTATAAAACGCTGTAATACTTCCCCTTACGTCCGTTCCCGAGCGCTCTAATAATTTGGGAAGCATCGCAAAAACAGATGGGGTATATCCTTTTGAAGTAGGAGGCTCACCGATAGCTAAGCCGATTTCACGTTGAGCCATCGCAAATCTGGTAACAGAATCCATCATAAGATTAACGTGAAGACCTTGATTTCTAAAATACTCAGCCACAGCTGTAGCTGTCATCGCACCTTTTATTCGCATTAATGCAGGCTGATCAGATGTAGCTACGACTATTACAGATTTGTGCAACCCTTCTTCTCCAAGATCTCGCTCAATAAAATCTTTTACTTCCCTTCCACGTTCCCCAATTAATGCAATAACATTGACGTCTGCTGCCGAATTTTTGGCAAGCATTGATAATAGGGTACTTTTCCCAACACCACTTCCTGCAAATATACCAATTCTTTGCCCTTTTCCGACTGTAAATAAAGAATCGATAGCACGGATACCAAGAGACATCTTTTCATGAATCCTTGGTCGAGATAAGGGATTAGGAGGTTCATTATCAGTGGGGAACGAAGTAAGTCCTTTTGGCAGACTAGCTTTTGACATTAACTCTCCGCACCCATCGATGACACTTCCAATTAACCCTGCTCCAACTTTAATTTCTAATGGCTTTCCTGTAGCCTCCACCAAGCTGCCTGGAGAAATATCCATCGTGCCGTTTAACGGCATTAGCAAAACGTTTTCATCTCGAAAACCTACAACCTCTGCCTTCACTTTTGTCTGTAATTTACCTACAATAATGTAACAAAGATCTCCAATAGAAGCTTGCGGACCTTTCGATTCAATCGTTAATCCAACAACTCTTGTAACTTTCCCGTACCATTTATACGGAGTGAGGGAAGGGACAATGTTAATCAGTTCCTCTGCGTTCATCGTCGCCCTCCTTAAGTTTTTCTAATAATTGGAGTTTCAGTTCGCTAAGTTGCTTGTCCACCGTTGCATCAATCCGACCATATTTCGATTCAATAACACAGCCATTTTTCATTAACCCTGCATCAGGATAAATAAACAATCTTTCAGTATGGCTAAGCAATTGTTCGAGTTCTTCTTTTTGTTGGTTCGTCCTCTCAAACCAATTTGGATGAACATAAATTCTAACGTTTTCGTGTTCTCTTACCTCTGTCATTACTTGAGTAAGTAAATCAGCCCACATGTCCGGATCCTCAGTTAACTTTTGATTAACCATTCGCTGAGTTAATGCTGTAGCAAGTTCAACAATCACAGGTTGAGCTGATTCAATCGTTCTCTCATACTCATGTTCGGAATGATTGATTACATTATGGGCTTGTTCAATTAAATTTGAATATGAGGATAATCCTTCTGCTTGCCCTTTTGCATAACCGTCTTGGTAGCCTTGCTCTTGGGCAGCTTGTTTTAGCTGCTCTATTTCAATAACTGCTTGTTCTTGCTCCATCTTAATACTCTCTTGAATCTTTTTTGCTTGATTTTCAGCTTCTAACACGACCTGACGAGCTTTTTCTTCCGCCTTTTGTATATCTAAATGCACTTGCTTAAGAGCTTCTTCCGCTTCTTCAATCTTGTTTACAGGCTCTGAGCTGTTTACTGTGTCATATTTTTGAAACTGGCCTTCTTCAAAAAGGTTACGTATCATTATCTTTTTCGATTCAATGTAAGTAGAGTTATTTTGTGACTTAATAATTTTAGACAATAATATCGTCTCCTCCGCCACGAGCAATCACAATCTCACCAGCTTCTTCTAAACGACGGATAATCGCGACAATTCGAGATTGTGCTTCTTCCACATCACGTAATCGGACAGGTCCCATAAATTCCATCTCATCTTTAAAAGTGTCTGCCATCCGTTGAGACATATTACTAAAGACAATATCTTTTACTTCCTCACTTGCTACTTTTAATGACAATTGTAAATCTTCATTTTCAACATCTCGAATAACACGTTGAATCGAACGGTTATCAAGTGTAACGATGTCCTCAAAGACAAACATTCGTTTCTTAATTTCTTCAGCTAGTTCTGGATCTTGAATTTCTAGAGCCTCAAGGATCGTACGCTCCGTACTTCGATCAACACTATTTAGTACTTCAACAACAGCCTCTATTCCACCAGCATCTGTATAATCTTGTGTAACAGTAGATGATAATTTTTGTTCAAGAATCGACTCTACTTCATTAACTATTTCAGGGGAAGTACTATCCATTAAAGCAATTCGTTTAGCAACATCAGCTTGAACCTCTTGTGGTAATTCTGACAATATTTGTCCAGCTTGTACCGATTCTAAGTAAGACAAAATTAAAGCAATTGTCTGAGGATGTTCATTTTGGATAAAATTTAAAATTTGTGACGGGTCTGCTTTCCGGGCGAAATCAAATGGACGTACTTGCAACGTTGATGTTAACCGATTAATAACATCCATTGCATTCTCTTCTCCTAACGCTTTTTCTAAAATGCTTTTAGCATACCCGATTCCACCTTGAGCAATATAATCCTGTGCCAAAACTAATGAATGAAATTGCTCAAGAATTTCTTCTTTCATTCCACTGTCTACTTTTCGAACATTGGCAATTTCGAGTGTTAGTTGTTCTATTTCTTCTTCTGATAAATGCTTATACACTTGTGCAGATACATCGGGTCCCAGAGATATAAGGAGGATTGCTGCCTTTTGTTTACCTGTTAACCCTTTATTTGTTGAACCGACCACCAATTATCCCTCCTAATCTTCTGATAACCAAGTACGTAATAATTTTGAGAATTCTTCAGGCTTTTCTTTTGCCATCTTTTCTAACTGTTTTCGTTTAGTTGCACTTAAGCTCTGATCTTCGTTAGGGAGATCAGGAATCTCATATCGAACCTCTTCTTCCGCAACAAACTCTTCTTCTTCTACCTTTCTCTTTCTAACTAGCAAGAATAATAGAAGTAAAATCACCACTACGAGAATACCACCGACAACATACATCCACATTGGAATTGCCTGAATTGCTTGTTGTTCAAATTCAACTTTCCCATCAAACGGTTGAGAAGAAACAAAAATCTTTTCATTGATCGCTTCTGGAGTCAGCTCCTCAGCATATACTCCAGAAATACTTGTTCGTACAATAGTGCCTAATATTTGTTTAATATCATCCATTCGCTCTTGAGGAAGAACATCTAAGCCATCAGGAGGTTCAACCATCACTTGAATACCTAGATCTCGGATTTTATAAGGACTTTCAACAATATCACGATTAATGCGATTTACTTCATTGTTTATACGGTCTTCAGTACGTTCCCATTCTGATGGCCCTTGCCCTACAGATCCAACGTAAGCTGGTATTTCTTCCCCAGTACCGTTAATCCCACCTTCAAGCATCCCTTCACCACTGTACGTTTCAGTAATTCGTTCAATGCTAACTGCAATTCCTTCCATGTTTTCAGGGTCAACTGGTTCAACTAATGCTTCTGTACGATTTTCTTGGGTGAAATCAATGTCCGTTGAAACAGAAACGAGGACTTTATCTCTGCCAACAACCGTCCCTAGCATTTGTTGAAGGTTACGAGTTAAATCTCGTTCAATTTCACGTTGAATTGATCGTTGCTGTTCGTAAGCTGATAATGTAGAAGTAGCATGATTTGCATTATCATATAAATAATCATTAAACATTTGATCAGAAATGACGATATTCTCAATAGGAAGGTTAGGTACACTCTTTGATACTAAATGATAAAGAGCTTGCACTTGAGCAGACTCAAGCTGATAGCCTGGTGCCAAATCGAGGACAACAGCTGCTGTCGATGACTCATTTGATGAGTTTAGCCAAACGCTTTCTTCTGGTAGTGTAATCATGACATTAGCATAGTTTACACCATTAATATTTCTAATTAAGCTACCAAGTTCCGTTTGCATGGCAGCACGCTCCATAACAGAAAATTCATTATCTGTCATTCCAAATCCCATTTGATCTTGAAAGAAGCTATAATCAATACTGCCGCTTCTTGGGAGTCCCTCTGCAGCTAATTCTACTTTTAATGAATCAACTAGTGGCTCAGGCACCATAATTGTTGTTCCGTTATCAGTAATAGTTGATGAGATCCCCCGCGCATCAAGAGTTTCTTTGATCTGGCCCGTTTCCTGTAATGTTAAATTGCTATAAAGAGCAACATAGTTAGATCTAGTTGAAAAAAACAATAAAAGCGCGAGCAATACAATAATTGCAATCACAGAACCAAGGAGAATCTTCTTTTGTTTCTTTGTTTGACCGCTCCAATATTCTGTTATCCGCCCTTTGTACATAAGTAATTTCTCGTTCATGCGGTCTCTCCTTCGAAACAAACTTACATATTTACACTTGCATTCTCATAATCTCTTGATAGGCTTCAACCACTTTATTACGTACTTCCACCGTTGCTTGGAGTGAAATACTTGCTTTTTGCCCTGTAATCATTACATCATGAAGGTTATCCATCTCACCTTTAGCTAATAATTCTGTTTTCTTAGCCGATTCACTTTGTAATTCATTTACATTTTTAATCGCTTGGCTTAAAGCATTTTTAAATGTAGCTTGAGCTTCTGCCGGTGTATGTTTTGGTTTAGACAAAGCCGCATTTGTTTGTATAAAGGGCGATTGTATCCTCATATCCATTATTTACTTCCCTACCTTCCAATCTCTAATGCTTTTAATAACATGTTTTTTGAGGCATTTAAGGTCGTTACATTCGCCTCATAGGAACGAGTGGCACTCATTAAATCGACCATCTCTCTTAAAGGGTCGACATTCGGCATCTGAACATAGCCCTGTTCATTAGCATCAGGATGATCAGGGTTATATACCTGTTTAAATGGAGTTTGATCGTTAATGATCCCTGAAACTCTTACCCCATTACCAATGTCTGAGTTGTTACTTGTTTTAGCTTGACGTAAAAAGTGTGAAAACGAAGACTTTTCATTCGGCTGAGTTACAACCATCTTCCGTCGATACGGCTGCCACTCACCATCAATCAATCTCGCTCTAGTCGTATCTGCATTTGCCATATTAGAAGAAACAACATCCATACGTAACCTTTGTGCTGTTAATGCTGAAGCACTTGTGTTTAATCCATGGAAAATAGTCATAATTAATTTCCTCCACGTATCACGGTTTGTAAACTAGTAAAGCGGCCATTTAGACGATCTATAAGGGCATTATAATAAATTTGATTTTTGGCCAATTCTGCCATTTCTAAATCAATATCTACATTGTTACCATTATGGTTATACATTGTTGAACGATTTGTCTCAATGACGACCGGGTTTTTAGCTCTACTAAATTCATAATGCTGCTCATTGGTCCTGTTTGCTTTTAATGCAGACTGATTAATAGCATCGTCCAATGTATGTTTAAAACTAACTTGTTTAGCCTTATAGTTAGGTGTATCTACATTAGCAATATTTTGAGAAGTAGCATTCTGTCTTACTTGCGCGCCTGCTAACCCTCTTTCTAACGTTTTAAAAGTTGAACTTCCAAAAAGATCCAAAATACCTCACCTTCCGACATAAAATAACAATTCGACTTTTGTGGTTTTTCCCTCAACTTCACATTTTCTTACACAATCTCTATGAAAATTGTATTAAATCCTGCCAAGAAAGTCTAACACCGATATTATCCAGCTTACGAATCAAGATAAAAGAACTAAGAAAAAATAGCGACTTTTGTCGCATATACCTATAATCACGCTGTTAACCCAATAAATTTATACAGTATTCGACATGAATTATATAAAATTCTATCATACTTCCTGAAAAAACAGTAAAACTTTCCAAAAAAATAAGAAAAGAACGTACATAACATACGCTCTTCTCCCTTAATAAAACCTATTTAGCTTTTAACTTATCTAGTTCAACGAGGAACTTATCATTGAGAACTTTAATATATGTCCCCTTCATTCCTAATGAACGAGATTCAATGACACCCGCACTTTCAAGTTTACGGAGAGCATTAACAATTACAGAACGAGTAATTCCAACTCGATCAGCGATTTTACTTGCCACAAGAAGCCCTTCTTTCCCATCTAACTCGTGGAAAATATGCTCAACAGCTTCTAGCTCACTATAAGAAAGTGAACTAATAGCCATTTGAACCACTGCTTTACTTCTAGCTTCCTCTTCAATTTCCTGTGTTTTTTCATGAAGAATTTCCATTCCAACTACAGTAGCCCCGTACTCAGCTAGAATTAAGTCATCGTCATTAAATGAATCATTTAAGCGAGCTAGAATCAATGTACCAAGGCGTTGACCTCCACCTTGTATTGGTACAATAGTAGTAAGGCCGCTACTAAATAAATCTTTATTCTCTACTGGGAAGGCAGTGTACTCACTTTCAATATCTAGGTTAGCTGATGTTTCTTCGATCTTAAATAGTCCATCAGTATACTCTTCTGGAAAGCGACGATCCCCTAACATTTTCTTCATTCGTTCATTTTCAATCTCTTGCTTAATAGCATACCCTAACAATTTCCCACGACGACTAACTACAAAGATATTCGCACTGATCGTATCACGAAGTGTTTCAGCCATATCTTTGAAATTGACATGTTGCACCCCTGTTTTTTGTAACATTTCA
Organism: Halalkalibacter sp. HAAS-P013; assembly: GCF_056619925.1. NCBI lineage: Bacteria > Bacillati > Bacillota > Bacilli > Caryophanales > Bacillaceae > Halalkalibacter > Halalkalibacter sp. HAAS-P013. The sequence continues at coordinate 78,199 of NZ_JBWQTU010000004.1, read as the reverse complement.
TTAATTTTTCTCGTTCTAGTTAATAAATCCATAACTTCTCCTCCTGCAACTTACAATATAAATTGGCTAAGATCTCGATTTTTTGCAATAGAAGCTAATTTTTCTTCTACATACTCTGGTGTAATAACTATTTCCTCTAAATTTATATCTGGCGCTTCAAACGAAAGGTCCTCTAATAAACGCTCAAGAATCGTATGTAATCGTCTTGCACCAATGTTTTCCGTGTCTTGATTGACTTCTGTTGCAATTGTCGCAATCTTATGAACAGCTTCGTCCGAAAACTTCACTTTTATACCTTCTGTTTCAAGAAGTGCTACATATTGCTTAATTAGAGCATTGTTTGGTTCGACTAATATCCGAACAAAGTCTTCTACTGTTAAATTATTAAGCTCAACTCGAATTGGAAAACGTCCCTGCAATTCTGGTATAAGATCTGACGGTTTTGCCATGTGAAACGCCCCTGCACCGATAAATAAAATATGATCGGTTTTTACTGAACCATGTTTCGTAACAACTGTAGACCCTTCTACAATTGGCAAAATATCACGTTGAACCCCTTCACGCGAGACATCAGCCGACTGTTGTCCTTTACTCGCAACTTTATCGATCTCATCAATAAAGATGATTCCAATTTGTTCGGCTCTTGAAACGGCTTCTTGAGTGACTTCATCCATATCAATTAATTTCTGTGCCTCTTCTTCTATAAGTACTTTTCTCGCATCAGATACTGGTAACCGTCTTTTTTTCTTCTTCTTTGGAAGCATACCACCTAGCATCTCTTGCATATTCATTCCCATTTGCTCCATGCCTTGACCTTGGAACATATCCATAAAGCCTTGTGACTGTTCATCGACTTCCACTGTGACCATGTGGTCTTCTAACTCGCCTAATGCTAGCTTATGCGCCATTTGCTTACGACGCTCTGCTATATTTGTTTCTTCCATTTCGTCTGGCTCAACTTCTTGTGTCCCTTGTTGCCCGCCAAAAATCATTTCAAATGGATTTTTGTATGACGATTGTTTTTTCGCATTAGGAACAAGTAACTCAACAATGCGCTCGTTCGCATTCGTTTCTGCCTGACCTCGTACTTGATTGGTTTTTTCTTCTTTAACGATTCTAACGCTTGTTTCTACTAGGTCCCTAATCATTGATTCGACATCACGTCCAACATAACCAACTTCTGTAAACTTTGTTGCCTCTACTTTTACAAAAGGGGCCCCAACTAGCTTTGCTAACCTTCTAGCTATTTCTGTCTTACCTACACCCGTAGGTCCGATCATTAAGATGTTCTTTGGCGTGATCTCGTCTTTCATCTTATTATCAAGTAAAGTTCGACGGTAGCGATTACGTAATGCAATAGCCACTGACTTTTTTGCTTCTTCCTGACCTACAATAAACTGATTCAAACGATTAACAATCTCTCTAGGGGTTAAGTTCGATTTCACAATACCACTCTCCAATCCCGTATCGGTTCACTATTTAAGTTCTTCAACGATAATATTCAAGTTCGTGTAAACGCAAATTTCACCAGCTGTTTCTAAGGAAGCTCGTGCGATGTCTTTTGCAGATAAATCTGGAGCATGCTTTTTTAATGCCCTCCCAGCAGACAACGCATAATTTCCACCAGAGCCAATAGCTAATATTCCGTCATCTGGTTCTATTACTTCACCAGTTCCTGACACAAGTAATAGATGCTCTTTATTCATGACAATCAGCATAGCTTCAAGTCTTCTAAGCACCTTATCACTTCTCCATTCTTTTGCAAGCTCTACTGCTGCACGTTGGAGGTTACCATTGTACTCCTCTAAACGCCCTTCAAATTTCTCAAATAGCGTAAAGGCGTCTGCAACTGATCCGGCAAAACCAGCGATTACCTTACCTTGGTAAATTTTTCGAACTTTTTTTGCCGTATGCTTCATCACGACAGCATTTCCGAATGTTACTTGGCCATCACCTGCCATTGCACATTCACCATTATGTTGAACAGCAAAAATGGTCGTCGCGTGAAAAGATTGATCCATCTCTATATCCTCCTTACACCCCAATTATGCTCTAGGATGAGAATGTTTGTATACATCTTTCAACCGGTTCTTTGTAACATGTGCATAAAGCTGAGTCATTGAAAAATGTTCGTGTCCTAATAATTCTTGAACAACCCGTAAATCAGCTCCATTATTTAATAAATGAGCAGCAAAAGAATACCTAATATCTTGAGGACTAAGCTCTTTATTACTAGTTATATGCTTCATCCGTTTTTGAATAATGCTTCGAATGCTTCTATCTGAAAGCACCCCACCACGGAAATTAAGAAACAATGATGAATGGTGTTGTTTCGCTTTTTGCATAAGTACCTTACGTCCATCCTTAACATACTTTTGCAATGCAAATATTGCAAATGAACTAATCGGTGAATATCGTTCTTTTCGCCTTTTCCCTTGGATCAAAACGGTGCCTATAGAAAAGTCAATATCTTCAATTTGGACCTTGCTACACTCACTTACCTTCATTCCAGTAGCGTAAAGCAATTCCAAAATCGCACGGTCTCGCTGATCAAGCGGCTTGTTTCCCGTCATTTCATGAAAAAGCTTACTCATTTCATCTTCATTTAGAAATGTAGGTATTCGCTCAGAATTTTTTGGTAAATCCACTGCAGCGAATCCATTCTCTCTTACCCGTCCTTCATTCATATGAAACTTATAAAAGCTTCTTAGTGCAGATATCTTTCTAGCAATGGTCTTCTCCGAATATTTCAGTTCGTACAATATCGACATATATTTGTGAATATCGTTAACGGTTACATTAGAAAAGGAAGAAAGCTGGGCGTTCTTCATAAACCTTTGAAAGTCTTCTATATCATTCGTATAATTTCTCACCGTATGAACAGAACTATTCTTTTCCAGTTGCAAGTATGTAATAAATAAATCTAGCCAGGACTGTTCTGACAAATACGGGACACCACCTAATACTCACAGAGCTACTAAATTCTATCATGATTTAGTAGCTCTGACAACGATATTTACACTTTTTTCACAAAATTCTGAATTGCGCCGAGTGCGCGGTTAGCTAACTGTTCATACCTTGCTTTTTTATCACGAATGCGTTCCTCTAATGGCGGAAGAAGTCCGAAGTTTGCATTCATAGGCTGAAAGTTCTTTTTATTTGCTGTCGTAATGTAGTTAGCCATACTACCAATTACGGTTGTTTCAGGGAAAATAATCATTTCTTTCTCTTGAACATAATTTGCAGCATTAATGCCAGCTACCAGTCCAGCTGCAGCAGATTCAACATATCCTTCTACACCTGTAATTTGACCGGCAAAAAACAAATCATCTCGATCTTTATATTGATAAGTTGGTTTAAGAAGGTTTGGCGAATTAATAAAAGTATTTCGATGCATGACTCCATAGCGTACAATTTCTGCATTTTCTAAGCCAGGTATTAACTGCAGGACTTCTTTTTGCGGACCCCATTTAAGATGCGTTTGGAACCCAACTATATTATATAGTGTACCCGACGTATTATCTTGCCTTAATTGAACAACAGCAAATGGTCTTTTACCCGTTTCAGGATGTTCAAGACCAACCGGCTTCATTGGTCCAAAGAGCATCGTTTTACGACCCCGTTTAGCCATTACTTCAATTGGCATACAGCCTTCAAAGAAGATTTCTTTTTCAAACTCTTTTAAAGGCACTGTTTCAGCTGCGACAAGGGCCTCATAAAAACGATCGAACTCTTCTTCCGTCATCGGACAATTTAAATATGCAGCTTCTCCCTTATCATATCTTGATTTTTTATAAACTTTATTCATATCAATTGATTCAGTTTCGATGATTGGTGCAGCTGCATCATAAAAGTATAAATATTCTTCACTAGTTAACTCTCTCAATTGTTTTGATAGATGCTCAGATGTTAAAGGGCCCGTTGCTATAATTGTTGGACCTTCTGGTATTGAAGTAATTTCCTTATTGAAGACGGTCACATTTGGATGGTTTTTGACACGTTCTGTAACAGCACCTGCAAATTCGTGGCGATCTACTGCCAATGCTCCCCCTGCAGGTACAGAAGCGTCATCAGCTGAACGAATAATAACTGAGTCTAAATTTCTCATTTCTTCTTTTAAAACACCAACAGCATTTGTTAAACTATTACCCCTAAGCGAGTTGCTGCAAACTAATTCAGCAAATTTATCAGTATGATGAGCCGGTGTTTGTTTTACCGGACGCATTTCATATAAATGGACAGTAACGCCTCTCTTTGCAAGCTGCCATGCAGCTTCACTGCCAGCAAGTCCTGCACCGATTACGTTAACATGTTGTTCTGACAAAATAATCCCTCCATCTTACAGTAGAAACGAGGGTGGCTCACAAAGATCCATCCGTCTAGTAAGCACAATTTGTGTACTAGAGGTAAGACGTTTGATCCGAGCCACCCTCTCTCCTTTATCATTAAACTATATTATCATAATACAGGAAACAACTTCAAGATTTTCAACTTTCCCACGAGTTAATTGGAATCTTCCTTGTAATCACATGCAGAGCATTCTACATGCACACCTTTTTTCGTTTTCTTCTCAACCAACATTTTTTCACACTTTGGACAAGGACGTGCAATCGGCTTATCCCAAGAAATAAATTCACATTCAGGATATCGATCACAACCGTAGAAAATCCGACGTTTCTTACTCTTTCTCTCAACAATGTTTCCTTCTTTACACGATGGACACTTCACACCTATGTCTTTTACAATTGCTTTTGTGTTACGACACTCTGGGAAGTTTGAGCACGCCATAAATTTTCCGTACCTTCCCATTTTATAAACCATCTCGTGACCACATTTTTCACAGTCTTCACCAGCTGGTTCATCTTTGATTTCGACTTCTTTCATTTCTTCTTCAGCGACTGTTAGACGCTTTTCAAACCCGTGATAAAATTCATCGATAATTCGAATCCATTCTTGCTGCCCATCTTCAATAGAATCAAGGTCATTTTCCATTTTTGCTGTAAATTCAACATCAAGAATTTCTGGGAAGAATTCAACGATAAGCTCTAATACGATTTGTCCTAATTCCGTTGGAATAAAACGTTTGTCCTCAAGGGCAACATACCCACGTCTTTGAATCGTGTCTAACGTTGGTGCATATGTTGACGGGCGACCTATCCCGAGCTCTTCCATTGTCTTAACGAGTCTAGCTTCTGTATATCTCGGAGGAGGCTGTGTGAAATGTTGATTTGGTTCGATGTCTACCTTTTCAACCGTTTGACCTTCCTCTAAATTTGGCAAGAGACGATCTTCTTCTTTTTTTCCGTCATCGTTACCTTCTATATACACTTTCATAAAACCTGCAAATTTGACTTTTGATCCTGTTGCTCTAAATTGTACCCCGTTTTGCTCAATATCAACCGTCATCGTATCCATAACCGCAGGAGCCATTTCACTAGCAACCATTCGCTCCCAAATTAATTTGTATAGTCTTAATTGATCTCTAGACAAATAAGTTTTGACCGTTTTTGGATCTTTGAAAACAGACGTTGGTCGAATTGCTTCATGGGCATCTTGTGCTTTTTTATCTTTTTTAACTGCACGTTGTTCTTTCCGTGTGAACTCTTCCCCATAGCTTTCTACAATATACTGTTTCGCCTCTGCTTGAGCCGTTTCCGAAATTCGAGTAGAATCGGTACGCATATAAGTAATTAAACCAACTGCCCCTTCTTTTTTATCTAGCTCAATACCTTCATATAATTGTTGGGCAATCATCATTGTCTTCTTAGCTCGGAAATTTAATTTTCGAGCCGCCTCTTGTTGCAGTGATGACGTAGTGAAAGGAGACACTGGATTTCGCTTTCTTTCTCTCTTTTTAACGGAGGTAACATCAAATTTATTGTTACTAAGCTTTGAAAGAACAGCTTTTACTTCCTCTTCAGATTTCAACTCTTGTTTCTTTCCTTCAATCCCGTAGAATTTAGCATCAAACGTTTCACCTTCTAGTGAGAACTGTGCAGGTATACTCCAATATTCCTCGGGAACAAAGCTCTGAATTTCTTTTTCTCTTTCAATAATCATCTTTACTGCTACTGATTGTACTCGACCAGCACTTAACCCTTTTTTTACTTTCTTCCATAGTAATGGGCTAATGTTATAACCAACTAAACGATCGAGAATTCTTCTTGCTTGCTGCGCATCCACCAAATCCATATTAATTGGTCGTGGTGTTTTGAAAGCGTCCTTAATTGCTTGTTTCGTAATTTCATTAAATACGACTCTACATTCTGAATTTTCATCAATGTTGAGACTGTGAGCAAGATGCCAAGCAATCGCTTCACCTTCTCTATCGGGGTCAGCCGCGAGATAGATTCTTTTAACTTTTTTTGCAGCTGTTTTTAATTCTTTTAAAACGGGACCTTTTCCACGTATTGTAATGTACTTGGGCTCATAACTTTTTTCAACATTTACTCCCATTTGACTTTTTGGTAAGTCTCTAACATGTCCCATTGAAGCTTTTACAATAAATTTTTTTCCTAAATATTTTCCAATGGTCTTTGCTTTGGCGGGAGATTCAACGATTACTAAATAATCGGCCATGTAAGTAACTCCCTCTCTCGAAGATATAATTAAAATCTTCCCTATTATTAAACAGACTTTTGCTATTTGTCAAACAGGAGTTGGAAATTATTGAAATAAGCCGAGGTTGATTTTTGTCGTTTTTTGTAGAAAAGGCGTATTTCTTCATTGTAATTCCTGCAAAATGTCATCTGCATTCATTACAAGTTTCGCCCCTTGTTGAATTAGAAAGTTTGTACCTTTCGATTGTGGGGAAAGAATTGAACCAGGAATAGCAAATACATCTCGACCTTGTTCTAACGCTTGATCTGCCGTAATTAACGAGCCACTTTTTTCTTTCGCTTCAATAACTAGCACAGCTTTAGATAAGCCGCTGATAATTCGGTTTCGAGCAGGGAAATGCCATTTTTGTGGTGGGGTATTAGGAGGATACTCAGAAACAATTAATTGTTTTTTCGACATTTGTGAAAATAATTGAAAATTTTCTTTTGGATAGATATATGAATGACCTGAACCTAAAACTGCGATCGTTTGACCTGTTGAATGTAGCGCTTGCCAATGAGCTAAAGAATCGATTCCTCTAGCAAAACCACTAACAATGGTCCATCCTTTTTCTGAAATGGGGGGAATAATAGTGGAAACGGTTTTGCTCCCTATTGATGTAGGTGTTCTAGTCCCAATGACCGCGAGGCGTTTTTCTGAAGAAATAATGTCTTTTACCCCCATTCCATACAAAACAAGGGGTGGATCATAAATCTGTTTTAATAAAGCAGGGTATTCTGAGTCTAAAATCGTATAAATAAATATATTTTTAGCTTGAAGATAAGATAAGTATTGATCAGGAGAAGAACGTTTTAAATAAGCATGGATTGTTTGTGCCTTTTCAGTCGAGAACTTGAAATGCGTCTGTAAGAGGGCAACGGAGGAATCATAGATTTTCAGTAATTGAGGATCTATATTAAGCATAGCACGTATCATATTTCTAGAAACACTCGAACAACTGTGAATATGAATGAGCCGTTTTCGAAACTCAGACATTAAGAGACCAGCCCCTTTTTTTCAATAGGAAGAAAGCCCTCCTCACAAGTTGGAGGACTTTCTTCTATTTAATTAGTTCGTTACTTTATGTGTTGTACATTTTTCTAGTAATCCCTTTTCTTTAAGGGCTGAGATTAACGTTTCACCCATAACAGAAGGTGTCTCAGCTACTTTAATACCGCAGCTTTCCATTGTTTTGATCTTCTCAGCAGCTGTACCTTTCCCGCCAGAAATGATCGCACCAGCATGACCCATACGCTTTCCAGGAGGGGCTGTTTGACCACCGATGAAGCCAACAACAGGTTTCGTCATATTCGCTTTTACCCATTCAGCTGCTTCCTCTTCTGCCGTTCCGCCAATTTCACCAATCATAATCACAGCATACGTATCTGGATCTTCATTGAATAAATTTAAAACATCGATGAAGTCTGTTCCATTAACTGGATCTCCTCCAATACCAACAGCTGATGATTGGCCAATACCATTTGTTGATAATTGATGCACAGCTTCATAAGTAAGAGTACCAGAGCGAGAGACAACCCCTACATGACCTTTTTTATGAATGTATCCTGGCATAATTCCAATTTTACATTCTTCAGGTGTAATAACACCAGGGCAGTTTGGTCCTACTAGGCGTGTTTTCTTTCCTTCCATATAACGCTTCACACTAACCATATCCATTACCGGAATTCCTTCGGTAATACAAATTGCTAAATCTAGTTCAGCATCTGTTGCTTCCATAATTGCATCAGCCGCAAAAGCAGGTGGTACGTAAATAACGGATGCATTAGCACCAGTTGCTTTTACTGCTTCACTAACTGTATTAAATACTGGAATACCTTCTACCTCTGTTCCACCTTTACCAGGAGTAACACCACCAACAATATTCGTGCCGTACTCGACAGCTTGTTGTGTATGGAATAACCCTGTAGCACCTGTAATCCCTTGTACAATAACTTTTGTATCTTTGTTAATAAGGATACTCATCTTCGTCCCGCCTTTCTATTTCACTAATGAAACGATTTTTTGTGCGCCATCAGCCATTGAATCTGCAGCTGTAATATTTAAACCTGATTCTTTAAGAATGTTCTTACCTAGGTCAACGTTCGTACCTTCTAAACGAACAACTAGAGGTATTTCAAGCCCAACTTGCTTCGTTGCTTCAACTACCCCTTCAGCAATAATGTCACACTTCATAATACCACCAAAGATGTTGACAAAAATTCCTTTAACGCTTTCATCTGAAAGGATGATCTTGAACGCTTCAGTTACCTTTTCTGCAGTTGCACCGCCGCCTACATCAAGGAAGTTAGCCGGGTCACCATTGTAATGTTTAATGATGTCCATTGTTGCCATAGCAAGACCTGCACCATTAACCATACAACCAATATTCCCATCTAAAGAGATGTAACTTAAGTCATATTTTGATGCTTCAATTTCTTTTACATCTTCTTCTTCAAGATCACGGTATGCTAAAATATCTTTTTGACGGTACAAAGCATTAGAATCAAAGTTTAGCTTCGCATCCAACGCTATAACTTTCCCATCGCCAGTTGTAACAAGTGGGTTAATTTCAGCAATTGAACAATCCTTTTCAACAAACACTTTATAAAGACCTAACATGAATTTCACTGCCTGCCCTACTAACTCCTTAGGCATGTTGATGTTAAAAGCAAGACGGCGAGCTTGGAAGCCTTGCAAACCGACTGCTGGGTCTATTATCTCCTTAAAAATTTTCTCAGGAGTCGCTTCCGCTACTTCTTCAATTTCTGTTCCACCTTCTTCAGAAGCCATCATGACAACTTTAGAAGTGGCACGATCTAATACTAAACCGATGTAATACTCTTTTTGAATATCACATCCTTCTTCAATAAGTAAGCGCTTTACTTCTTTGCCTTCCGGTCCAGTCTGATGAGTTACTAGTGTCTTACCTAAAATCTCATCTGCATATGTACGAACTTCATCTAAATCTTTAGCAACTTTTACTCCGCCGGCTTTCCCGCGTCCACCTGCATGGATTTGTGCTTTAACAACATTAATCTTTGAACCTAATTCCTTTGCTGCTTCTACTGCTTCTTCAACCGAGAACGCTACCTTGCCATTCGGAACAGCAACACCGTACTGGCGAAGCAACTCTTTTCCTTGATACTCGTGGATATTCATTCTCTCTCCATCCTCCTATCAATTGCATGTATTTTCATGCCATTCTAATACTTCGAGGTTGAATGGCTGAATCCTTCTTTATTCTACCATTGTTTTCTTAAAATGGGGAGGGGGAAATCCCTCCCTAATTCAAATTAGTTAAAAAAATGCGACATTTCAATCCTTTCTCTAAGAAAAAGGTAGTGAAAATTATATTATGATACCACTTCCTAATCACTTGGACTAGAATGGTCTTTAGAATTGGTTCGTTGCATCTTATCGACCGTTTTCTCTTGTTTCTTATTTTTCTTTCGTTTTATAAATTTTTTTGTCATATTACTCATCGCATCTGACTCTTGAACTGAATGATGAATGCCAAACTCGTGTGCATACTCTTCCTTATGTTCCATTAAAGATTCTGACTTTCCATCAGATATATTTTTATTCTTCATTGCTATCCTCCTTGTTTAGTACAATATAAAAAAGCTAGCATTGGTAGTATGTCCAAGATTGTTCATACTACCAATGCTAGCTTTTTATCCATTCCGATCAATTTTATAAATAAAAGCAAAGATCTCTGCAACTATTTCATATAGTTCCATAGGAATTGATTGTTTTACTTCAAGTTCAGCTAACAATTCGACTAAAGAAGTATCCTCTTGTATCGATTGTTATACTCCCACCTATGGCAATTAAACGACTTCTGCTATTGGCTTAAATGATTTACGGTGTTCCCTTGTAACTCCTAATTTAGATATGGCATCTAGGTGCTGTTTGGTCCCGTATCCTACATGATTACTAAATCCATAACCAGGAAATTCACGAGCTACTTCGTCCATGTAACGATCTCGTGTTACTTTGGCCAAAACAGAGCTAGCTGCGATTGTCAGACTCTTTTGATCCCCTTTAATAATCGACGTTTGTCCGATAGGTAGATCCAGTTTCATCGCATCAACTAATAAATGATCCGGTTGACAGTTCATTTCTTTTACTGCTCTTGACATGGCTAGTTTGGTAGATTCATAAATGTTGATCTCATCTATTTCAGCTGCATGTACCATTTGTATTGAATAAGCAACTGCTTCACTTGTGATTACGTCAAAGAACATGTCACGCTTTTCCTTTGATAATTTCTTCGAGTCCGTTAAGCCAAGTAATTTAAAATCTGGAGGTAAAATCACAGCAGCCGCTACGACTGGACCAGCTAACGGACCGCGTCCTACCTCGTCTAGCCCTGCAATATATACAAATCCTTCTTTTCGTAAACTGGATTCATATTCAATCATTTGTAGATGCATTTGTTCTAACGTCCATTCTTTCTGTTTCATTGTTTCATAGCGTTTTAGCAGCCTTTGAACTCCTTTACGCTCATCCTTTTTTAACATTGCAATCATTGCATCATCTATTTCTCTTCTATGTAATAATTTCTCTTCTAATTCTTTTATGGAAATGTTCATTGCATTCACCTCTAATAATTATATCGGATCAATTCATAAACCTATACAGATAATTATCTATTCTTCTTTTCTTTTTTCATCCGTATAGACAAATAAAAAAGCCGATCATAAAGCCCAAATGGCTCGATCACCGGCTCACCATTATTTCTGGTTGTTCTAGCGAGATTCTCCCTAACGTACCGGAACGCATCTCTCTTAAGATGATTTCAGCAGCCTTATCATAGTCTACATAACCGCCACCTAACAAGCACCCTCGCTTCTTTCCGATTTCGTCAAAAAGAGCCAAACCATCACCTGGTACATGATCTAATTTATAACGTTCTCGAACGGATGTCGGATAATGGTCCTTTAAATAATTTAATATAAATAAAGCAATATCCTGAAAATCTAATAATTCATCTTTGATCGCCCCAGTTGCTGCTAATCGATAGCCAATGATTTGATCTTCAAATTTTGGCCACAAAATTCCTGGCGTATCAAGTAGTTCTAATTCTTTCCCCACTTTTATCCATTGTTGTTTCTTTGTCACACCAGGACGATCCCCGACTTGCGCAGTTCGTTTGGAAGCTAATCGATTAATAAGTGTCGATTTCCCAACATTCGGGATCCCTAAAATCATTGCTCGAACCGCTCTAGGTTTCATTCCTTTTGAAATCATTTTATCAATGATTGGCTTTGCTAACTGCTTACACGCATTAGGTATCTTTTCCGTTCCTTTCCCTGTTTGCGCATTAACAGCAAGAACCAAAGCACCTTTTTCCTCAAAGTGAGCTTTCCACTTTTCCGTCACCGATTGGTCTGCTAAGTCCGCTTTGTTAAGTAAAATTAACCTTGGCTTATGTGAAACAATCTCATCAATCATCGGATTACGCGAAGCTAATGGGACTCTCGCATCAAGAAGTTCAATTACTACATCAATAAATTTTAACTTTTCGGTGACTTCTCTTCTTGCTTTGGCCATATGGCCAGGAAACCATTGAATCGTCACAACTTTCACCTTCCTATTTGGCAATGCGAATATTAGAAACAGGCCAGAATACTACATTAGCTTTCCCAATTACTTCATCAATATGAATCGTTCCAATATCGCGGCTATCTTTACTTCGACCACGGTTATCCCCAAGAACAAATAGCTCGTTTTCAGGAACCGTAATTGCTTGAAAATCTCTTGTAACTCGTTCCCCACTTGATGCTAGCTTCAATCCATCTAAATGAGGCTCATCTATTGCTTCTCCATTTACATAGAGAGTATCATTCCTATATTCAATTACATCTCCAGGTAAGCCTATGACGCGTTTTATATAGTCTTTTCCAGCGGGTGCATGGAATACGATAATATCAAAACGTTCTGGAGAACCAAAAGTGTAACTTATTTTATTAACAATCATTCTATCTGTATGTTCAAGAGTCGGCATCATGGATTCTCCATCAACAATAACTGGAGCAAATAAAAAATGGCGAATAACAAATGCAAGGACAAGTGCTATAACGACCGCTTTCAGCCACTCCCATGATTCTTTCTTCTCCTTACTCATGCTAACGCCCCCATATGTAACAAATCACAATCATAAGCATTAGTTTACCACATCTATGTTTAGATGTCGTTTTATCTATCATATTCGGAGTGAATAAGATGTCCTATTTGGAAAAGCTTGTTTCATTTAAAAAAGAGCTTAGTTTCCTAAGCTCTTTTCCTCGCTCTTTATCGAATTTCTTTAATACGAGCTTTTTTACCACGTAGACTGCGTAGGTAGTAAAGTTTAGCACGACGTACTTTACCGCGACGCTTCACTTCGATCTTAGCGATCTTTGGTGAATGTAATGGGAATGTACGCTCAACTCCTACACCGTATGAAATCTTACGCGCTGTGAAAGTTTCGCTGATTCCAGTACCACGACGCTTAATAACAACGCCTTCGAATAACTGAATACGTTCACGAGTTCCCTCAACAACTTTAACGTGGATAACTAAAGTGTCACCAGGACGAAACGCTGGAAGATCACTACGTAGTTGCTCACTAGTAATTTCACGGATAATGTTGTTCATATAATTCCACTCCTTCCATACAGATGCTCTTGAAAGCTTTATACTACAGCGGAACATCGTAATAACAGGCCTTAAGCCACAAGATCTATATTAGCACAAAAGATCTATGTTCACAAGTTTTATTTAATCTTTTCTAGTAAATTCATCTAACCACTTTTGCTCCTTCTCATTCAAGGCTTTTCCTTCTAGTAGATCAGGTCGTCTTTCCCATGTTCGTTTGAGAGATTTACGAGAACGCCAATCCTCGATATTCTTATGATGTCCTGACAAAAGGATCTCAGGAACTTTCATTCCACGAAAATCTGCCGGTCTAGTATAATGTGGATGCTCAAGTAAACCGGTTGAAAATGAATCAGTAATCGCTGATTGATCATTTCCAAGCACACCCGGTAATAGCCTTGTGACACTATCTGCTATAACCATTGCACCAAGCTCCCCACCAGTTAATACATAATCACCAATTGACACTTCATCAGTGACGAGATACTTCCTAACCCTTTCGTCATAACCTTCATAATGCCCACAAAGAAGAATGAGATGATCCTCCTTGCTAAATTCTTCGGCCCTCTTTTGAGAATATCGTTCCCCCTGCGGGCAGAGCATAACGACCCTTGGTCTCTTCTGCTCATCTTTTATTAAGTCGTCAACAGCATCAAAAAATGGTTGGGCTCGTAAGACCATTCCCGCTCCGCCACCATACGGATAATCGTCCACTTTACGGTGCTTGTTATCAGCATAATCCCTAAAATCAACAGCCCGATATTGAACAATACCTGACTCTTGTGCATGCTTTAATATGGAGGAACCAAAGACATTCGTAAACATTTCTGGAAACAGTGTTAAAACATCTATTCTCATTCTAGTAATCCTTCTAGCACATGAACATGGATTACTTTTTTATCTACATCTATGTCTTTTACAACGTCTTCAATATACGGAAGCAATATATCTTTCCCTCCACCTAAGCGTTGTATTACCCAAACATCATTTGCCCCAGTTGCAAAAATTTCTTTTACCTTCCCAAGCTCATCCCCTGATTCTGTTATGACGGTACAACCAATAATCTCATGATAGTAAAATTCGTTTTCTTCAAGTTCCTCTAAATATTCTTCAGAAACGTATAGTGCCGAACCCTTGAAACGTTCTACTTCATTAATGGAATGGTATCCTTCAAATTGAAGCAAATCAAAATTTTTATGAGGGCGATGATGACGAACAACAACCATTTCCTGATTCCCATTTTCGTCTTTAATCATTAACTCCCTTCCAACCGTATATCGCTCCTCGGCAAAGTCCGTTGAAGAAATGACACGAACTTCTCCTCTTACACCGTGCGTATTGACAATTTTCCCAACTTTAAACCATTCAGTCATCATTATTCCTACTTTCTCGAATTTCTTGAACTACACCATCTTTTACGATAATCTCAGGAGTTTGCTCTAAATTGGGCCAAGAGTCACCTTCGCTTATTTCAATAATACCTTCTACTGTTCCATCAGGAATTTCTGTTCCAATTTCTAGTTTATCCAACTGCTCGATTTTAAAAGAGATACTATGAGCAGCTTCTTCTCGTTTCTCTATTTCTTTTATATATCGTGCACGTATTTCTTGTTGTTCATTCTTGCTTGTTGATTCTCTCATTGCTTTATGTAAAAGAAATTTCATCTGTTCGACTTCACGTTTGCATTGTATTAATTCTTCTTCAAATTTATTGACCATCACTGCCTTTTTTGTTTCTGTTAACACTTGTTTTATAACAATTTTACGTAATAGTTTCATCTAGCACCCCTGAAATAACGTATGATATATTGCAGGTGACTTAATATATTCGTCTAGAATTACTCTAGACCACAAGAAATACTGACTATTTCAATCTCTTTATATTAGAAAAAGGGAGAGGTTAATCCCTCACCCTTTCACTGCGTTACTAATCCACGATGTCTAATCGTACCCGTTGCGATGGTACTGCGGCGTATAACACCGAACGAATCGCTTTAACGGTTCGACCTTGCTTCCCTATGACCTTCCCCATATCGTCAGGATGAACGGTTAATCGTAAGTTAAGGGTTTGTCCCTCTTCTACTTCTTCAACTTGAACAAAATCTGGCTGATCGACAAGTGCTTTTACAATGTGCTCAACTAACGCTTTCATCTGATTCTCCTTTTAATACGTCATCAAAAAGGGAGAGGCAATGGCTCTACTCACTGCAAACTTATTCGAAGCTAAGAACTTGGCAGCCGCTTGCTCATTGCTTACAATAAGAACCCAAAAGCAAAACAGACTTTTGGGTTCTTATTTTATTACTTCTGGTTCTTTGCGTTGTGTAACTTTTCCATTAATCCTTCTTTAGAGAAAAGGTTACGAACTGTATCAGAAGGCTTTGCACCTTTTAACATCCAGTCAAGTGCTTTCTCTTCAGCAATGTCAACCTTAGCTGGTTGAGTTAATGGGTTGTACGTTCCGATCTCCTCGATGAAACGACCATCACGCGGTGCGCGAGAATCTGCTACTACTACACGATAAAATGGGGCCTTCTTAGAACCCATACGCTTTAAACGAATTTTTACTGCCATTCGTGGGACACCTCCAAAAATATTCAACACAATAGTTTATAATATCATCAATTCTTCTAGCTTTCAACTAGAAAAATGGATTTCCAATCTAAAATGGAAGTTTAAAACCTCCAAGACCTTTCCCTCTTTTCTTCCCTTTACCAGAGGTCATACCGGTCATTTGTTTCATCATTTTTTTCATATCCTCAAATTGCTTCAAAAGTCGGTTAACATCTTGAATCGTTGTCCCGCTCCCTTTCGCAATTCGACGACGTCTGCTCGCGTTCATAATACTTGGGTCTTGTTTTTCTTTCTTAGTCATTGAACGAACAATCGCTTCGACCTTGCCAATTTGCTTGTCGTCAACTTTTAAATCTTTCATGCCTTTCTTGTTCATACCTGGCATCATATTTAGTAAGTCATCAAGTGGACCCATATTACGAACTTGATCTAGCTGCTCTAAAAAATCGTCAAAGGTAAAATCCATTGTACGCATTTTCTTCTCAAGTTCACGAGCTTTTTCTTCATCTACATTCGTTTGTGCTTTTTCAATAAGTGAAAGTACATCACCCATTCCAAGGATCCTTGACGCCATGCGATCTGGGTGGAATGGCTCAAGTTGGTCAATTTTCTCTCCCATACCTGCAAATTTAATTGGTGTATTCGTAACTGCTTTAACTGAAATAGCAGCACCACCACGAGTATCACCATCAAGCTTTGTTAGTACTACACCCGTCACATCAAGCTGTTCGTTAAAACTTTCTGCGACATTTACAGCATCTTGACCAGTCATTGCATCAACAACAAGTAAAATCTCATCAGGTTTAGCAATCTCTTTTACTTGCTTTAACTCATCCATAAGAGTTTCATCAATATGCAAACGACCAGCTGTATCAATTAAAACATAATCATGATGATCTTCTTTTGCCTTTTCAATTGCTTGCTTTGCAATCTCTACAGGACTTACTTGATCACCAAGTGAAAAGACAGGCATATTTAGTTGCTTTCCTAACGTCTCTAGCTGCTTAATTGCAGCAGGTCTGTATATATCAGCAGCAACGAGCATCGGTTGTCTGTTATGCTTCTTACGTAAGTGATTAGCAAGTTTCGCTGTAGTCGTTGTCTTACCAGCACCTTGAAGACCGACCATCATAACGACCGTTGGCGACTTCGATGCAACAGCAATTTTGCTTTGCTCTCCTCCCATTAATGCTGTTAACTCTTCGTTAACAACTTTAATGACTTGTTGTCCAGGCGTTAAGCTTTTCATCACATCTTGCCCAAGTGCTTTTTCTTTCACACTTGCAATGAATTGTTTGACAACTTTAAAGTTAACATCCGCTTCTAGTAAAGCGAGTCGAACTTCACGCATCATTTCTTTCACGTCAGTCTCGCTAACTTTCCCTTTTCCACGAATTTTGGTTAACGTCCCTTGCAATCGTTCCGCTAAACCTTCAAATGCCATGTTGTCGCCTCCTAGTCTAATTTCTCAAGAGAGTCAAGCAGTGACATGATCTCTTCAGGAGTCGCGTTTTCTTCAACTGCCGATTTCATTTGAGTTAAAAGCTTTGTACGCTTCTCGAATTTCGATAAAAGCATCAACTTCTTTTCGTAATCTTCTAACATTACTTCTGTACGCTTAATGTTATCATATACGGCTTGGCGACTAACTTCAAACTCCTCAGCAATCTCACCTAACGATAAATCATCAAGATAATACAATGACATATATTTTCGTTGTTTCTGTGTTAGCAACGACTGATAGAAATCAAAAAGATAATTCATCCTAAACGTCTTATCTAACACACAATCAACCCCTTGTTAAGTGATTTCCCTTTACGAGATATCATGTTACAACATCTAGGTTTAAGTGTCAAGTTTTTTTCTTAACATTAAACAACCACTTCAATTACACGTCTCCTAGATCCCTTAAAAAATCACATATCAATTATTATTTAAACGAGAAACTGTACGATGTCTGTACGGCTCCTACTCTATACCTAATTATTCTTCTACTTCTTCTGCTTCGACTAATTCACGGAATAACCCATAAACAAATTGTTCTGCATCAAACGCTTGAAGATCATCCATCTGTTCACCTAAACCAACAAATTTTACAGGGATATCTAGTTCATGACGAATCGCTAGTACAATCCCCCCCTTAGCTGTTCCGTCAAGCTTTGTCAACACAATCCCTGAGACGTCCGTAGCTTTACCGAATGTCTTTGCTTGTGACATTGCATTTTGCCCTGTTGTTGCATCTAGAACGAGCAACACTTCATGCGGTGCTCCTGGGACCTCACGTTCAATGACGCGTTTTACCTTTTCTAATTCGTTCATCAAATTCACTTTATTCTGAAGGCGCCCAGCTGTATCACATAATAGAACATCGATGTTACGTGATTTCGCGGCTTGCAAGGCATCATACATAACAGCAGCTGGATCCGATCCCTCTTGCTGCTTAATAACATCAACCCCTACACGCTCTCCCCATACTTCAAGCTGTTCAATAGCTCCTGCACGAAACGTATCACCTGCTGCCATCATAACAGATTTACCCTCCTGCTTAAGGTGATGAGCTAATTTACCTATTGATGTTGTTTTCCCTACTCCATTTACACCTACAACCAAAATAACCGTCATCCCATTTTCTTGAATGTTTAAACTAGTATCATCGCCCTCTTTTTCTAATAGCTCAGCAAGTTTCTCTGAAATGACAGGCTGAATTTCTTTTGTATCTTTAATATTTCGTAAGCGAACTTCATCTTTTAATTGATCAATTAATTCCATAACTGTCGTCACACCAACGTCAGAACTAATTAATAACTCTTCTAATTCCTCAAAAAAGTCTTCATCGACTTTACGATATTTATAAACAAGTTCATTCATGCGTCCAACAAATGAATCACGAGTTTTCTCGAGTCCTTCTTTAAACTTGTCTGTAACTTCAGTCGTTTGACTAGTGATTTTCTCTTTTAATTTTTTTAAAAAACTCATATCTTCACCTTACCTTTTAGAATTTAATTTATTGTTCTTTCCAATAAAGCTAAGTTCTCATTCTTGTGTTAACAATTCTTTTGTTTCTTCTAATCTGACCGAAACTAGGCGTGATACACCTGATTCTTGCATCGTAACACCATACAATACGTCTGCTTCTTCCATCGTTCCTTTTCGATGAGTAATCACGATGAACTGCGTAGCTTCACTGAAGTCTTTTAAGAAATTAGCAAATCGACTAACGTTTGCCTCATCAAGAGCAGCTTCCACCTCATCCAACACACAAAACGGAACAGGACGGACTTTTAATATAGCAAAAAGCAAACCAATTGCCGTAAGTGAACGCTCCCCACCAGATAAGAGTGCTAAATTTTGCATTTTTTTCCCCGGTGGTTTTGCCAGAATTTCGACTCCTGTTTCCAATAGGTTATCTGGGTCCGTTAATACTAAATCAGCTTGTCCTCCACCGAACAATTCCCTAAAAACAGTTTGGAAATGAGCTCGAATTTGAACATAAGAATCATGGAACCTTTTAGTCATTTCTTCATCCATCTCTGCAATAACATCATGTAAAGTCGTTTTAGCAGTGAGTAAATCCTTCTGTTGTTCTGTTAAAAATTCAAATCTCTCTCGAACTCGCTCATACTCCTCGATAGCACCTAGATTGACAGTTCCTAGTTCTTCGATTGCTAATTTAACTAGCTTCACTTTTGTTCGCGCTTCTTCAGGAGGCATCGTAAGCTCATGTTTTTCTTTTGCCGCTTGAAAAGAAAGCTCATACTCTTCACGAAGATGTGTTAACCGATTATCTAGTTCAACATCCATTCGGTTCACTTTCACTTCAATTTTACGACACTCGTCAGCGAGAGTTACATGATCGGCTTGCTGAACTTTCAACGTATACTCAAGGTCAGCGTAAGACAATTCTACTTCCTCACGCTCACTCTTCATTTTGGTAATGGCATTCGTTAATTTTTCTTTTTGTTTACGTCCTTCTTCAATTCGGGCATCAAGGCTAGTTTCTCCATTTGAACGGTCGGACATTTCACCAACTAGTAATTCAAAATGATCCTTAAGTTCGTTAAGTTCTTCTTCTAATCTAGATTTTGTTAACGTCAGTTGTTTTGAACGTACTTCGACTGAATGAAACCTTTCTTTCGCGGTAGCTAAATCAATCTTCTCTTGAATTAATTCTTCTTGAAGGTTTTCTCTTGACTTTCGCTGTTCTAACTGTTGCTGTTCAAGGTTTTTTACTTGACTTTCTAATTCCGCACCTTGTTTCGATGCCAGTTCAGATGATTCCTCAAGCTCTGACAACCGACTTTTCAGACGCTTAATTTCCTCTGAATACCCTACTTTATCTCGATCAAAACGCGTGAATTGATCTTGGGATCTTTCTACCTCTCGTTCTAGTTCACGAACCGTTGATTTCGCTTCTTGAACGGCATGTCTAGCATTTTCACCCTCCGTTCGAAGCTTTTCTAATGCTTGCTCTTTTTGAGCTCGCATTTGTTTTAAGCCCCTTACTTCACCCTCAAGCTTTATCGTCGCACTGCTAAGTTTTTGTAACTTTTCTTTTAAATCTTCAAGCTCTCTTTTACGACCTAGTAGCGGCGTCTGTTTTTGCTTTACTGAACCACCAGTCATTGATCCACCAGGATTAACGACATCTCCTTCAAGGGTAACAATTCGTAACCTGTGTCCGGAGATCTTGGCCAATTCATTTGCTCCTTGAAGAGTACTCGCGATAATTACGTTCCCAAGTAAATTAGAAATAACTGATTCATACGTCTTTTCATAGGAAAGCAGCGAGGCTGCAACGCCAACAAATGCAGAATGTTTAACCAGTTGATCTAGTTGAAATTCAGCGATTGCTTTTGGCTTAATTACGGGTAAAGGCAAAAAGGTTGCTCGACCAATTCTGTTTTGTTTTAAAAATTGAATTGCCAGCCTTGCATCTCCCTCAGACTCCATGACAATATGCTGAGAAGCACCTCCTAATGCAATTTCAATGGCCGTTTCATACTCCTTTGGAACTTGGATCAGTTCTGCTACAGCACCTACCACTCCTTTTAACTTATCGCCTCTTGCTTTCAATACTTCTTTGACACCATGAAAGAAACCTGAAAAATCAGCTTGCATTTCTTCCAATACATCGGCTCGAGATTGGATTTTCTGTGTCATTTGATACGTTTCATATAACTGTGTTTCTTTCTTCTGATATCGCTCTTTCTCTTGTTCATAGGTCCTTATCAAATTACGATATTCCTCACCTATTTTTTCAAGAGCGCTTTCTTCCATGGAAGCCCCTTCCTTAGCCGATTCAAGCTTAGTCAAAAGTTCCTCTCGCGTTGATAGTAAATCTTCATTTTCTACTAATAGCCGCTCCTGCCTTGTCTCTTGCTTTTGTAATTGTTCTTCTAAATAACGCCTTTCATTACGAATGCTCGCCTGTTCATTTAAAACTTCAATATAATCTGCCTTAAGTTGATCAATCTCTTCTTCTACATCAGTCACCGAACGTTCGACAACTAGTTGTTTTTTTTCAACCGCCTCTTTTAAGTCAGATAACTTCTGTCCTGCATCCTTGAGAGCAACCTGTTCACTTTGCCACTCAACAAGGAGCTTTTCTAACTGTGATGTTTTATCATCGATCGAACGTTTAAGCTGCTCTTTGTTTTGAGAAGCATTTTTTTTTCGTTCTTTTAACACCTCTCGTTTCCCTTCACTCTTCTCAAGCTCTTCACTTGCGTAGAGTAATTCCTCTTGCAACTTTGTAAATTGAGATGATAACCGACTCGTTTTCTCACGCAACGAAATTCGTAATTGTTCCATCTCTTCAAGCTTTTTTTGGCGTTCCTCATATGTTAGTAAAAGGTTTTGGAGCTTTTCTTTCTCAAACGTCCAAGTTTCATGCAATTCATTTATTTCATGTACTAATAAAGCAATATCCACTTCTTTTAATTCATCGCGTTTATGTAAATAATCTTTAGCAATGGACGCTTGAATTTCTAATGGCTCTACTTGCCCTTCTAATTCATGCAAAATATCTTCTACTCTGTATAGATTTTCCTGTGTTTCGTGCAAACGCTTTTCAGCTTTCACTTTTCTTGTTTTATATTTTAATACACCTGCTGCTTCTTCAAAAATCACACGGCGATCTTCAGCTTTATTGCTTAAAATCTCTTCCACTTTTCCTTGACCTATAATCGAGTAAGCTTCTCTCCCTAAACCTGAATCAAGAAATAAATCAATGATATCTTTAAGTCGGCAAGCTTGCTTATTAATCAAGTATTCACTTTCACCTGAACGATAAACTCTCCTCGTTACACTAACTTCGCTATAATCTATTGAAAGATGCTGATCTTCATTATCTAAAATAAGACTAACTTCTGCGTAATTTAATGGCTTCCTACTATCACTACCAGCAAAAATAATATCTTCCATTTTTGACCCGCGTAATGATTTCGCAGACTGTTCACCTAGCACCCACCGGATGCTATCTGAAATGTTACTTTTCCCACTTCCATTTGGTCCAACCACTGCTGTAACCCCTGGTACAAAATCAATATTGATTTTTTCAGCAAAAGATTTGAACCCTACGACTTCAAGTCGCTTGAGGAACATATTCCTTCCCCCTTACTTTAATTAACAACAACCTATTTTACCACAGCCTGCGCCTTTATTACAGATGGACAGGACAAACGCGTAAGTCTATGATACGATACATACATAACCAATCATAGGGGTGAAATAAGTAAATGAATTTAGATGTAAATACACGTGATAATATTGAATTCATGATTGAAGAAATTAAGAACAAGTTACAAATTGTAAACGCAGCTGCCTTAAATTCAAAAAGTTTTGATACAGAACAGTATGAAGAACTTCGCGATATTTATGAAATGATCCAAAAGAAATCATCTTTCTCTGTTAGTGAGCTTGATGCAATTGTCACTGAATTAGGAAAGCTACGTAAATAAACAGTGTTATGATAAATTTTAGAGCATCTCTATCTACAAAAAAATGTCCTCTCGATTATGTTTCATGAGAGGACATTTTTTTATTTTAGCTTATCTTGCTCACTTAACTTCATTAAAGCCTGTTGAGCAGCATGTTGTTCGGCTTCTTTCTTTGAACGTCCTGTTCCAATGCCAAGAGCAGATTCATTCAATTGCACTTCTGAGACAAACTCTCGATTATGTGCAGGCCCTCGTTCCTGTACGATGATGTATTGGATTTGTCCCAGGTTATCTCGTTGAATGAACTCTTGAAGCTGACTTTTGAAATCCATCATATGAGAAAAAGCACCATCATTTATTTTTGGATACATCGTATCATTCAAAAATTTGAAAACTGAATCCAATCCTTGATCAAGATAAAGAGCACCTATAAATGCTTCAAAGACATCTGCTAATAAAGCAGGTCTAGCGCGTCCACCTGTCATTTCTTCGCCCTTGCCAAGCAAAACGATCTCGCCAAAGTGTAACTCTTGAGCAAATTGTGCAAGGGAAGGTTCACAGACAATAGATGCACGTAATTTCGTCATGTCTCCTTCACTCATCGTCTTGAATTTCTTGAATAAAAACTGCGACACAGAAAGTTCAAGGACGGCATCTCCAAGAAATTCCAATCGTTCGTTATCTTGAAAAGAATAGATTCGGTGCTCATTCACATAGGATGAATGGGTGAAAGCTTGAATAAGTAGCTTTTTGTTTTCAAAAGTCAACTCAGTTCGTTGCATTAAATCATCAAACTTTTTTTTCTGTTCTTCAGTAAGAATCATCTTTCGATTTCCCCGTCTTCGATCATTTGAATAATGGGACTTCGACTTTCGGTGATATTTCGAAGATTGTGGCATAGCTACCTCCAACATCATTAATTAGCCACCAACGATTGACTATATGAGACAATTCATTGGCCATGAAATAAATTGAAAGGCAAGTCCCACATGGCAAATCATATGGGACTTCCCTTCTTACTGACGGCTGTTTATGTAATCAACTACATCAGCTACAGTTGAAATTTTCTCCGCTTCCTCATCAGAGATTTCTAGATCAAACTCATCTTCAAGTTCCATAACTAGTTCAACTACATCTAATGAATCAGCCCCTAAATCATCCTTAAAAGAAGCTTCAAGTTTCACTTCCGCTTCTTCCACACCTAAACGGTCAACAACGATTTTCGTAACACGTGATAATGTATCTGCCATGTTTCGTTCACCTCCTCTCAAAAATTAACCTAACTTAAATGTTTAAGCTAGTGTTGAAGGCTAGGAAAAGTTTACCGATGAACTCCCTTTCTGTCAACCTGAATTTTATTAGTTATTAAGAAATAGGGAGAGTACTCTTGCCTTGAGTTTTTTCAAGGGGAAAACTGTCCTTACCCGTAATAGTGCGCTACGGCGGCTTGGTCATTGCTTCGAGTTTACATAAAAAGGGAAGATCACCCTTTTTATGTAAACTCTACATCACCATTCCTCCATCTACATGGAGGGTTTGGCCTGTCATGTAGTCGGCGTCTGGGCTTGCTAGGAACCGAATGACGTTGGCAATGTTTTCTGGTTTCCCTAAAGTTGCAAGTGGGATTTGTGAAAGAAGTTGCCCTTTCATGTCATCGCCAAGCTCGTCTGTCATATCTGTTTCAATAAAACCAGGTGCGACTGCGTTCACATGAATGTTACGGTTGGCTAGTTCTCTTGCCATTGTTTTTGTAAGACCAATGACACCAGCTTTGGCTGCCACATAATTGGCTTGTCCTGCATTTCCAAGAACTCCGACAACTGATGATACATTAATAATACGACCATAGCGCTGTTTCATCATTTGTCTTGTAACAGCCTTTCCACAATTAAAGACACCTTTTAAGTTCGTATTTATAACCGCATCCCATTCGTCTTCTTTCATTCTCATGATCAAATTATCTTTTGTAATCCCTGCATTGTTAACGAGAATATCAACACGCCCAAATGCATCAACCGTTTCTTTCACCATTGCTTGCACTTGTTCGGCATTGGCAACATCAGCTTGAACAGCAAGTGCGTCCACTCCCAAGGCTTTTATTTCAGCAACGACTTGCTCAGCTCGTTCCTGACTACCTGCATAATTGACAACTACATTAGCCCCATTGCGACCTAATTCAATAGCTGTCGCTCGTCCGATTCCACGAGAAGCTCCCGTAACGATAGCCGTTTTCCCTTGTAACATCATTCTGTCACTCCTTCTAACATTTCTTTCACTTTTAACACGCCTTCTCGGTTACTCACGGCAACCACCTTGGCTCTTCTTTCTACTTTGCGGACAAGACCTGATAAGACATTACCAGATCCCACTTCTACAAACAAATCTACTCCTTCTGCAAGAAGCGTCCGTATTGTATCTTCCCAAAGGACTGGTGAATACACTTGTTCAATTAAATTTTCTCTTATTTGCGACGCATCTTGCACTCCTTTTGCTGATACATTTGCAATAACAGGAATGGAAGCGTCTATAACCTTTAGTTGTCCAAGAGTCGTTTGTAATTTCTCAGCTGCTGGCTTCATTAAACTCGAATGAAACGGCCCACTTACTTGAAGTGGAATCACTCTTTTTGCTCCAGCTTCTTTTGCTTTCTCTGAAGCAAGCTCTACTCCTTTCGCTGATCCTGAAATGACAATTTGACCTGGACAGTTTAAGTTTGCAAGTTCAGCAGTTTCTGATGTTTCAAGGCTTACACTAGAGCAAACTTCACCAAGAACGCTACTTTCCAATCCAAGAACTGCAGCCATAGCTCCTTCTCCGAAAGGAACAGCTTCCTCCATAAATAAACCACGACTCCTTACAGCAAATACAGCATCTTCAAATGACATCGCACCAGCTGCAACCAATGCACTATATTCACCTAAACTATGCCCCGCTACAAAATCAGGTTTAATGTTTTCTTGATGTAAGAGCTCAAGTACCGCTGTACTCATTGTTACTAATGCTGGCTGCGTATTCTCCGTACGTTTTAACGTTTCTTCAGGCCCATTAAGCATGATTTCGGATAATGAGTATCCTAATTTTTGATCAGCACGTTCAAATATCGCTTTACTTACTTGTTCCTCATTAATTAATTCTTGCCCCATTCCAACAGCTTGAGACCCTTGTCCCGGAAATAAAAAAGCTATTTTTGGCACAGGTCATCCCTCCTCTATACTTTCTCTTCTACTTTGGCTACTTCATTTTTAATAATTGTAACGACTTGATGCTCCACCATCTCTTTAGCCTGCCTAATAGCATGAAAGACAGCTGTAGCGTCAGATGAACCGTGAGCTTTAATGACAGGAGCCCTAAGACCATATAATCCAGCACCACCATATTCTGAATAACTTAATTGACTCTTTATCCCTTTAAGACTTGACTTTAGGACCCCTGCTGCAAGCTTGTTAACAAATGAACTCGTTAACTCTTTCTTCAACAAAGAAAACAAAGTTCCTGCAGTTCCTTCAACCGATTTTAGAACAAGGTTCCCCGAGAAACCGTCGCATACGACAACATCCGCTACCCCCGACAATAAATCGCGCGCCTCAACGTTTCCAACAAAATTTATGTCACTTGATTTTAGAAGAGGAAAAGCTGCTTTTGTAAGTTCGTTTCCTTTCCCATCTTCGGTACCGACATTTAATAAACCTACACGAGGATTGTTCACATTACGCACCATTTCCATGTAGGTCTTGCCAATAATTGCATATTGTTGAAGATGCTCCGGCTTTGCATCCATGTTTGCACCTACGTCTAACAATAAGAAACCTTTTCCATCTAATGTTGGTAGCATAGGGGACAATGCAGGGCGACCAATTCCTTTAATCCGACCAACATGCAGCAAGCCTGCTGTCATTAATGCTCCTGTATTTCCTGCAGAAATACAAGCATCGGCACGTCCTTCTTTTACTTCCCTTACGGATAAAACCATCGAAGAATCTTTTTTTCTTCGAACGGCCGTCGTGGGCTGATCTGTATCTTCAATTTTTTCCATTGTATGTAAAATGGTGATTTGCTTGCCATTTGTTATATGCTTTTTTATTTCTTCTTCATTCCCTACTAACGTAATGTTTAGTTCAGGGAACGACTGAATAGCATTTTGAGCAGCTTCAACCTGAGCTTTGGGCGAATGATCTCCTCCCATAGCATCGATAGATATATTCATTAGGACTCTCTCCTTCTCGACTCTCTTTCATTTGTCCGAAACATGACGAACTCTCCTGAAAAAACGAGCTCCTGTTCAACATAACTTCGTACGTCAACAGTCGTTCTTTCTTTTTCAGTACCAGTTACCTTCGCTTTAGCGATCACTCTTTCTCCCGCTTGTACTTGTCTAGTAAATCGAATCGTAGCCTTCCTGGTAAGGGCCATTTCATCATTTATAATAGCTACAGCTAGCGAATTAGCCTGGGCAAATAAGTGGTGTCCTCGCGCAATACCTGATCTCGCAAAAACATGTTCTTTTCGGACATCTAATATCGATATCGCACGTTCATCAAGCTGAAGATCCACAATTTCTCCAATTACTTCCTCAGGAGAAAGAGCTTTTACATCATCAAGTTGTTTTTTTGCGACACCTTTAATTCTTTCACGCAATTCAGGAATTGCTAATTCTAATCGATCAAGGCGGATTGTTTGAATACTTACAGAAAATCGATCAGCAAGATCTTCATCGGTCATAAAAGGATTTTCTTCTAATGTCTCTTTCAAGAGTTCCTGTCTTTCCTTTTTTTTTCGTTTCATGGCTTACACCGCCCACTTTTGCTCATTGAATATATGACTAGGTCCTAAGAGTAGTATATAATTGCTTTTCACTGATTTCAATAGTCAATCAATTTTTTGACCATTTAACACACCTTGTTCTTCAATATAATGTCGCAAGCCTTGATAGCATTTGTTTACCCAAAACTCATTAGAATGAATCAATTTTACTGCATCTTGTCTTGCCACCTCTAACGCCCTGTAATCATGTACAACATCTGCCACCTTGAAATCCGGTAACCCACTTTGCTTTGAACCAAAAAAATCTCCAGGTCCTCTAAGCTCCAAATCACGTTCAGAAAGGACAAACCCATCGTTCGTTTCGGTCATAATTTTCATTCTTTCTTTACCAACTTCCGATTTAGGATCTGCTAATAAAATACAATACGATTGAGCCTCACCACGACCGACCCTTCCTCTTAATTGATGTAGCTGAGCTAAACCAAACCTCTCAGCATCATAAATAACCATAACCGTTGCATTAGGAACATTAACCCCAACCTCTACAACCGTTGTTGATACTAATATTTGTGTTTCATTTTTACTAAACGATTCCATGACAGCGTCTTTTTCTGTAGGATGTAAACGACCATGCATCAAACCAACCTTCCACTTTCCTTTATAATGCTGCTCAAGAATCATATGAACATCAATCGCATTTTGTACATCAAGCTTTTCAGACTCCTCAATTAGAGGACAGATAACATAAGCTTGCCTACCCGCCTTGAGTTCTTTTTCAATAAAGCCAAGGACTCGTTCAAGCATATCCGGTTTTGCCCAATACGTCTCAATTTGCTTCCGGCCAGCTGGCATCTCATCAATAATTGACACGTCCATATCTCCAAACACTGAAATGGCTAATGTACGAGGTATTGGAGTTGCCGTCATAAAAAGGACATCAGGATTTTCTCCCTTATCACGCAAAACTCGCCGCTGTTCCACTCCAAATCGATGTTGTTCATCTGTAATAACCAATCCTAAATTATTAAATTTAACATCGTCTTGAATTAACGCATGTGTACCGACAACTAGTGATAACTCACCGCTTTCTAGCATCGCCAGGCGCTCAGTCCTCATCTTCCCTTTTACTGATCCTGACAAGAGCTCCACCTGAATTTCAAATGGTTCTAACAAAGCTTTTAGTGATTGAACATGCTGCTCAGCTAGAATTTCTGTTGGTACCATTAATGCCGCTTGATAGCCTGCTCGAATAACTGCATACATACATACTGCCGCAACAACCGTTTTCCCTGAACCAACATCCCCTTGCAACAAGCGATTCATCCGATAGCTTGATTGAATATCTTGTGTTATTTCATCAACAACACGTTTTTGAGCACCTGTCAGCGGAAATGGCAACCGCTTAATAAACTGGTCAATTTCCACCTTAGGAATCAAAAGGGCACGCCCATTTGTTCGATCTCTATTAGCCTTGCGAAAAGCTT
The DNA here is from genome assembly GCF_056619925.1 of Halalkalibacter sp. HAAS-P013. Lineage (NCBI taxonomy): Bacteria > Bacillati > Bacillota > Bacilli > Caryophanales > Bacillaceae > Halalkalibacter > Halalkalibacter sp. HAAS-P013. The sequence goes on along the minus strand of NZ_JBWQTU010000004.1, from coordinate 49,200 downwards.
GCATTTTTAACTGGAATAACAGAAATTCCTCATAGACCATTCTTCTCCTTGCGTGTTTCATTGATTCGGTATTTGGGGGAAAATGCAACCTAGAAAGAGCTTCTTTCTTAGTTGGTAGCTTATAAGTTTGTAATAGTTCCGGTGGCAGAATATCATAAATATCTCCACCAAATTGATTCATTGCTTGGTAAATAAACTTGCGAAGTGCTTTTGTCGTTAATTTTCCTGAAACTGAATAAATAGGAGAAATTGTCTGTTCTCGTTCTTCACGTCCTCTATTCATTTCACTACCCGTGATTGTCATCCGGTGCTGATCCCACTTCCCCGTAATTGTTAATTCCGAACCAACTGCGATCTGATTTTTTAAAAAGGCACGGTTAAAAAACGTTACCGTAATGAGGATCTGATTAACTAGAAATCGGAAAGATAAACGGTTTTTCTTCTTTCCAAAATACCTAACTGATGGTTCACTTTGAACAATTCCATTTACAGTCACTCGCTCTTCATGCTTCACATCATGTAGATCTTTTAATTGATAGTCTTCATAACGAAACGGGAAGTGTTCCAATAAATCACCAACTGTAAAAATTCGTAATCCTTGTAATTGTTTAGCTGTCTCTTCACCAATTCCATTTACATCTATAACAGGTCTGTTCATTGCTTCGTTCATTTTTTATCTAGCGACACCCCGTATATCTTTGCCTCAAGTTCACGTCCTGTCGGTGTCGCTGCTAACCCTCCTTGTGCCGTTTCTCGTAATGCTTCAGGCATCGTCTGACCTATTTTATACATAGCGTCAATTACTTCATCACAAGGAATTCGGCTTGTAATTCCAGCAAGAGCCATATCAGCAGCAACAACTGCAATAGAAGCACCAATAGCATTTCGCTTCACACATGGAACTTCAACAAGTCCTGCAACAGGATCACAGACTAACCCCAACATATTTTTCAATGCTATTGCCATTGCTTCTGCAGACTGACTCGGTGTTCCTCCTGCTAACTCTACTAATGCAGCAGCTGCCATCCCTGTAGCTGAACCGACTTCAGCCTGACACCCTCCAGCTGCACCTGAGATCGATGCATTATTTGCAACGACAAAACCAAATGCCCCAGCTACAAATAAGTAGTTGACCATTTGTTCGTCGGTCGGTTCTAATTTCTTTGTCATCCCAAATAAAACACCCGGAACTACTCCCGCTGAACCTGCAGTAGGAGTGGCACAAATCGTCCCCATCGCAGCATTTACTTCGTTTGTTGCTACTGCTTTACTAACCGCATCTAATACTGTCTCGCTTGATAAATATTGTCCCTTTTTAATGTAATCTTGAAGAAGAACAGCATCTCCCCCCGTTAATCCTGAGACGGAACGGACCTTTTCTGTAATCCCACGCTCGACAGCTTCTTTCATGACATTTAGATTTTTTAGCATTTGGTCTTTTATTTCTTCGCGTGTTCGACCTGTTACTTCCATCTCTTGTTCAATCATTATTTCTGAAATAGATTTACTCGTTGATTCTGCTAACTCAACTAATTCAGCTACATTTCTAAACATGAGAAGCCACCTCCAAATTCATTGTTTTCCTATTAATCATGTTAATCATGAATTTTCGTTACCTTCATGATATTCGGTAATTTTTCTAACTCTACTAGTAGCAAATCTTCAACGTTTTGATCTACTTCAATAACCATTAATGCTTCTTTCCCTCGTTCTTTTCGTGAAACTTCCATATGACCAATATTTATTTCATATTTCGCAAGAACATTTGAAACACTAGCAATAACACCATACCGATCGTTGTGTACAACTAGAATCGCTGGATGATTCCCTGATAACCGAAGGACAAAACCGTTTAATTCAATAATTTCTATTTTCCCACCACCAATTGAGATTCCAACAAGCTCTATCTTGTCTTCCCCTTTAGTCAGAACAACTCTTGCTGTATTGGGGTGATCCGTAATGGCCTCTTCTTCATGAAAATTCACTTGAATGTTTTCTTCTTTTCCAATTGTCAAAGCTTGTGTAATTCGAGAATCAAAAGTATCAAAATTTAAAATCCCACCTACGATAGCAACATCTGTACCGTGTCCTCTATAAGTCTTAGCAAACGATCCATAAAAATAAATATCTGCCTGATCAGGCTTTTGTCCAAATAATGTCCGTGCTACCCTGCCAATCCTAGCCGCCCCCGCTGTATGCGAGCTAGAAGGTCCAATCATCACAGGCCCGATAATATCAAAGACTGTACGATATTTCATATGACAACCTCCTGTTATCGCATTTCACTATAAAAAATAAAAAGGTGACCCAAGCAGAGTCCACGACTAGCGAAAACAATAAAAACAACAAAAATACGTCGCATTTCGTCATCTATTGCGCACTAGAGGTCAGACATCTTTACATGAGCCACCCTCATATTATCAGTTATCAAGCTTTTGTCATAACAATTGAAACCGCCCCTGGCCCAACATGTGATCCTATTACGGCTCCAATTGATGTGATAACATCACTTTCTACTTCAAACTCAGATTTAATTCTTTCAATCATTTCCTCAGCTAGTGTATCGTTAACTGCATGAGAAATCCCAACATGAACAGGGTCAGATCCGTATCTATCTTTCAAAATCTCAACAATTCGGTTCAAAGCCTTCTTTTGCCCACGTGCTTTCTCGAACGGATACACTTCCCCTTCATCTGTTAAAGATAAGATTGGTTTAATTTTCAGCATAGAACCTAGCACAGCTGATGCTTTGCCGATTCGTCCATTTTTTTGTAAATAATCGAGAGTATCTACCATAAAAAATAAACTCGTATCACGCAATAATTCATCTAATCTTTCTTGACATTGCTCTAACGAATGTCCGTCTTTTGCCAATTTAGCAATCTCTACGACAATAATTCCAATTGCGTAAGATGCACGCTTTGAGTCAATAATATGAATTGGCTCATCCTCTCCCATCGACTGCTTTGCAATAGTTGCTGCTTGATACGTCCCACTCATTTTGGAGGATATGTGAATAGAAATAATCTTACTTTCGCCATCATTTAAAAGCGAACGGTACACTTCCTCAAACTGATAAGGTGTAGGTTGAGACGTTGATGGAATCGTATTAGACGCTTTTACCTTTTTATAAAATTCATCCGCTGTAAGGGTTACTCCATCTTCATATGATTCCGTTTCAGAGAAGATTACATTTAACGGAACTACTGTAATACCTAATTTCTCAGCCAAATCTGCTGGTATATCTGCCGTACTATCTGTTACAATTTTAACATTCGGCACACGAAACCCTCCTTTACTCTACCTTTACTCAACTGAGATAATATATGAGTAAAGGGGTTGATTACCTAAGTGAACATCCACTTCTACATCCGGAAATTCTGCTTCTATAAATTGTGCAAGTGTATTTGTTTGCTCATCGGTTGCATCTTCACCTTGCAAAATTGTAACAATTTCGCTTTCATCGTCGATCATTTGTTTAAATAATTGGTTTGTAACCTCAATGATATTTGGACCAGAACTTACGATTTTCTTCTCAGCAATACCCATGAAATCATCTTTTTTAATATCAATACCGTCAATGTTCGTATCTCGTACAGCAAATGTCACTTGACCTGACTTAACGGTTGATAACGCATCTTTCATCATACCTGCATTTACATCTAAGCCTTTGGTAGGGTTGAATGCTAATAGAGCTGCAAGACCTTGAGGTACTGTTTTCGAAGGAACAACAACAGCCTTCTCACCAACGACTTTAGCTGCTTGTTCCGCGGCCATGATAATATTTCCGTTATTTGGTAAGATAATCACTTTTTCTGCATGAACTTCTTCAATGGCATTAACAATATCCTCCGTACTAGGGTTCATTGTTTGCCCACCCTCAATGACAACCCCTGCACCTAAGCCTTTAAAGAGGTTTGCAATTCCATCTCCCATTGCGACCGTTACAATACCAAATTCACTTTTTTCTTTTTTCTTATTAGGTAGATCAGCACTAGATTCTTGACCATACGCTTCTTTCGTTTCGTCTAAAAGGTGAGTATGTTGTTCACGCATGTTTTCAATTTTTATATTAATTAATTCTCCATACCTTTGTGCTTTTGTTAATACTTCACCTGGCTGCTCAGCGTGGATATGTACTTTGATTAAATCGTCATCTGAAACAACAAGAAGCGAATCACCGAGCTCGCTTAACTCTTCTCTAAATTCTGTTTCAACAAATGGGTTTTTCCTTGTTTTTTCTGCCTGAATTCGAACCATCACTTCCGTACAAAACCCAAACTCAATATCCTCAGTTGCCATATGACTTTGAGCATTGTGATGTTCAATTTTCACAAGATTATCCATTAAAATTTCTTCTGTAGTTGATACCTCAGAAAGCTCTTCTCCTTTTAAAACCGCTAAGAAGCCTTCGTAAATGTAAACCAACCCTTGCCCACCTGAATCAACAACACCAACTTCTTTTAAAACGGGTAGTAAATCCGGTGTGCGTTTCAATGAGGCTTTCGCTTCTTTCACTGTTTCTTCCATGACAAAAACGACATCATCATGTTTTTCAGCAGTTTTTACTGCATGTTTCGCAGCATCCTTTGCAACAGTTAAGATCGTTCCTTCAACAGGTTTCATAACTGCTTTATATGCGGTTTCAACTCCACTTTCAAACGCTTCAGCTAAATCATTTGCTGTAAACTTAGCTTTGCCTTCAACCTGTTTAGAAAACCCTCTAAATAATTGCGAAAGAATAACACCCGAATTTCCTCTTGCCCCCATTAATAATCCTTTTGCAAATGCAGCTGCTACTTTACTCGAGTCATTTTGAATATTTTGTTTTACTTCTTTTACTCCTGAAGTTATGGATAGATTCATATTTGTACCTGTATCGCCATCTGGAACAGGAAATACATTTAATGCATCCACCACTTTCACATGTCTCGATAAATTAGCTGCACCTTCAATATACATGTAGGCAAGCTTCGTACCATCAATTTGTTTTGCCACGAACTTTTTCCTCCTAACTAAGCGCTTACGGGTTCGTGACGCGGACACCTTGAACAAAGATGTTCACGGAATCAACATCAAGCCCTAACATTTGTTCTAGTTGATATTTAACTTTTGTTTGTACGTTATAAGCCACCTCAGAAATTTTCGTTCCATAGCTGACAATGATGTACATATCAATATGAATTTGCTCTTCGTCTTCACGAATGACGACACCCCGACGAAAATTTTCTTTACCTAGTAGATCGGTAAGACCATCTTTCAGTTGCTTTTGAGAAGCCATTCCAACGATTCCATAACAATCAATAGCTGCTCCACCAGCTATTGTTGCAACAACATCCTTTGAAATATCTACAACACCTAGTTGAGTTTTCATTTCAATTGACATTCCCATTCCTCCCTCTCGAAGACAAACTTGATTCACTAAAGTCATTTTACTATAATATACCTCAATTTAAAAGCGTATTCGAACCTAAGCACTTTTCACAAGTGTCAAGCAAGATTACTTGATAAAGTTTCTAGGAAGCTATTGCATTATACCAAGGGCTGTGCTACTATATTCAAGTATGATTTCAAGTGTCTGTATTGGAAATAAGGAGGTGCATATCATGGCACGTAAATGTTATATTACAGGTAGACAAGCTCGCACGGGAAACAAACGCTCTCACGCACTTAATAAAACGAAGCGCCGTTGGGGTGCAAACGTTCAAAAGGTACGTATTTTAGTAGACGGTAAACCAAAACGTGTGTACGTTTCTACTCGCGCACTTAAGTCTGGTAAAGTAGAACGCGTATAAGTTGTGAATTTCATTCACAACTCTAACAAAAAAGCACCGATATACGGTGCTTTTTTGTTTTACCCTTTTTTTAATGAGTTCAATACTGCCTTGACAAACCCACCTAAAAACTTAGGTAGCTTGATCGTGTAGAATTTCATAGCTCCTCCTCCTCAACGTGAATAGCCACCACGGGGATAATGTTAAAGAAACTTGACTCACGACCTAGGACGTGAAGCAAAGTGCCCCTATCCATCAAGCCATTTTGTTTAGACAAGAATCAATGATAAGGATAAAAATAATTGCTCCCTTTAAACTTATATATCTAGATACGACAAACTATTCCTATTTTTTTATGATGTCATACCTCCGTGATACTCTTGCTTGAGCAAATTATCCTTGTCTCTTTATCATTATGCATATGCCCTATACCTCAATATATGTCTGTTGAAAAAGAATGTTCATCTTCATAAAAAATAATCAAACGTGTCCATAATGGAGCGTCTAAAACAAGACGATGTCCACTTCTTTTCAAGAAGCTTAGCAATTTAGCATAGACGTTACTATTTAGTCAATGTACTAAATATGCCAGCTTATCCTTTTTCAATAATCTTCTTTATTCACTTTACTCATCTGCTCAAAAAAAAGAAACAACATGCTCTACTTTTTGAGCATGTTGCTTTTCTTACCCTCTAATTTCAGATATTGCTAAAGCACGGTTTTCTTGATTATAAATGGCTGATCCTGCAACTAATACATTCGCTCCTGCTTCAACACATTTCCTTGCTGTTTTCGGATTTACTCCTCCATCAACTTCAATTTCAACAAGTAAGCCTCGGCTTTGAACCATTTGAGAAACCTTTTCAATCTTTGTTAAAACAGAATCTATAAATCTTTGTCCCCCAAACCCTGGGTTAACCGTCATCAATAGAACTAAATCAACTTCATCTAATATTGGTTCAATTAGTTCTACAGGAGTTGCAGGATTTAATACGACCCCAGCTTTCACACCTTGTTCCTTTATTAGATGAATCGTTCTATGTAAATGTGGGGTTGCCTCAACATGAACGGAAATGATATCAGCACCCGCTTTTGCAAACTGCGGGATATAGGCATCAGGATTTTCAATCATTAAATGAACATCTAACGGTAAATTGGTAATAGGACGAATCGCCTCAACAACAAGTGGACCAATTGTAATATTCGGAACAAAGTGTCCATCCATAACATCAACATGAATATAATCTGCTCCAGCTTGCTCGACATCTTTTATATCTTCAGCTAAGTTAGCAAAATTAGCTGATAAGATTGAAGGTGCAATCTTAATCATCAGTCATATCTCCTTTTCTGGCTTTTAATCTCATCTAAAAACTGCAAATAATGTTTCATTCTTGTCGAACTAATTTCCCCTTGGTCGTAAGCTGCTTTAACAGCACACTTCGGTTCAGATGTATGAGTACAGCCTCTAAATTTACAATTTGCAGAGCGTTCCTCCATCTCAGGGAAGCAATTTGATAAATCCTCTGCTTCTAGATCAATAAAATCAAGCGAACTAAATCCTGGTGTGTCAGCAACCAACCCACCACCTATTGAAAGCAATTCAACATGTCTTGTCGTATGCTTACCCCTTCCAAGGTGGGAAGAAATTTCATTTGTTTCAATATTCAATTCCGGCTTTAAACTATTTAACAGCGAAGATTTTCCTACACCTGATTGCCCTGCTACCACACTTACCCGCCCATTAAGATACGGAAGAATTTTTTCTATTCCGTTATTATGCAAAGTAGATGTCAATAAGACAGTATAGCCAATTTCTTCGTACTCTTTTTTGAATGCTTCGATTTCTGTTAGAGATGGATCATCAAGGAGATCTACTTTACTAATAATGATAACTGGAATTAAATTGTTCGCTTCAATATGTACAAGAAAACGGTCTAGAAGCAATGGACTAAAGTCAGGTTCTAACGCAGAAAAAACAAGTAATGCTTGATCAACATTGGCAATAGGGGGACGAACTAGTTCATTTTTGCGCTCAAACACATCAAGAATGTAACCGTCTGTAACATTCTCTGCTTCAAACTCAACTTGATCTCCGACTAAAGGTTTAATTTGACGTTTACGAAAATTTCCCCTTCCACGACATTGAAAAACACCGCCTTCAGATTGAACATAATAAAAACCACTTAATGCTTTAACAATCATTCCAGTTGCCATGCAGAACCTCCTAATTTAATAACCAATGACAAGAGGCAAGGTATGTTCATACCCCTTGTCATTTCTTAATTTAACGCCTACGAAACTCATAAGGACCTAAATCTTTTTCAAGCTTCCCATCAATATAAATTTCAATATATCCATTTTGTGACGGGGATGTCACTAGCGGAATTGAATAAAGTTTAGTATCAGTAATTGTTTCATCTTCAAACACTCTTTCTTGCCCTTCTGTAGTATGGTCACGATAAACAATTCGAATATCAAATGATTCTCCCGCCTCACGCTCCTCAGTAGACATTTGAATTTCTTGACGAACTTCGTAATTATATACCGGTTCTTCTTCTGGCTCAGGTTCAGGCTCTGGCCCCCTCGATATCGTAAGATTTACTGTTTGACCTTTTGTTAACTCCGTATTAGGAGCAGGTGATTGTCTTAGAACCCTGCCAGATTCGATTGTATTTGAATGTTCATAAGTTAGATTATGATTAAGACCAGCTTCAGTTAAATAGCTAACCGCTTCAGACTCGCTTACATTCTCAAGATCTCGCAAGCGAATGGGTTGTGTAACACTATACGTTAGATGAATCCTTGTTTCATCAACAATGACGAGGGTTCCTGGTTCAGGGGCCTGTACGGTCACATATCCAGGAGAGTGTTGATCTGTTTCTTGCTCGGTTGTTTCAACCGTAAATCCTTGCCCTCTTAATTGACTTGCAGCCTGATTAATATGCATGCCAATAACATCATCTAGTTCAACTTCTTCCCTACCTTGACTCACAAAAAGCCGTACGGTAGAACCTTCTTTTACCATTGATCCTGGAACTGGATTTTGTCTAATAACATGATCCACTGCGATTTCATCATCTTTCATTTCCTCCCTTACAACAAGAAGCTTCAAGGACGTCAATTCCTCTTCTGCTTCATCGAAAGGAAGTTCTAACACACTTGGAACTTCAACTTCTCCGACTTGAAAAATAGTTGGTAATAACGCAAAGGCTGCAATCGCTCCACCGAGCATTAGTAAGGCGGTAACAATTAAAATAGTAAGCCATTTTTTCCCTTTCTTCTTCTTCGGTTTTGGTTTTGGTTTTGGTTCCTTTTTGATAGGTTCTACTGGCTTACTATGTGTTTTTGTTGGAGGAACTTCAACTGTCTTATCAAGATCCGTCGATTCATGATCACGAATAATCGGGATAGCTTTTGTTGCTTCCTCATCCTCGTCCTCAACTACAAAAACTGCTTCATTCACTCTTTCAGGAGCTAATACAGTAAGGACATCTTCTTCCATTTCTTGAACCGTAGCATATCGCTTAAGAGGATCCTTAACCGTTGCCCTGCGTATGACATTTTCAATACTTTGCGGGAGCGATGGAACTTTTTCCTTTGCCGACGGGACTTCATTTTGTAAATGTTTAATCGCAATTGAGACAGCTGTATCCCCTTGAAAAGGTAGTTCTCCAGTTACCATCTCATATAAAACAATACCTAATGAATAAATATCTGATTTATATGTGACATGGCCACCACGAGCCTGTTCTGGTGAAAGATAATGTACAGATCCCATAACTGAATTCGTATGGGTAATCGTCGCAGCAGAAATAGCACGAGCAATTCCAAAATCTGTCACCTTTACAACGCCATCATTACTTATTAGAATATTATGCGGCTTAATGTCGCGGTGAATAAGGTGGTTTGCATGAGAATGCTCGAGTGCTGAAAGCATCTGTTCCATATAGTCGACTGCTTCTTCAACAGGGATCGGTCCACGTGATTGAATTAGTTCCTTTAACGTTGGACCTTCAACATATTCCATAACTATGTAATACGTATTGCCTTCCTCCCCAACATCATAAATATTTACAATGTTAGGATGTGCTAAACTGGTAGCCGATTGTGCCTCACGTCTAAAACGCTGGATAAATTGCTCATCATCAGAAAATTGAGGTTGTAATACCTTCACAGCAACATGGCGATCAAGAATGACATCGAGCGCTTTATAAACATTTGCCATTCCTCCGCCACCAATTGTCTCGAGAATTTGATAGCGACCACTTATGCGCTGTCCAATCATTGCTGTTTGCTCCGCTCGTCCGATTTGTCTTTAATATCGATAATTGCCACTGTTATGTTATCTTCCCCACCGCGCTCATTTGCAAGGTTTATTAATTTATCTGCTTTTGATGGCAATTCATCAAATCCTTCAAGGTGCGCTTTCAATTCATCATTACTAACTTTATTCGTTAATCCATCTGAACACAACAAGATCTGTTGATCTTCCTCAACCTGCAACGTTGTCACATCAATTTTTATTTCGCTTTCTGTTCCCAAAGCACGCAAGAGAACATTTCTTCGTGGATGATGTTCTGCTTCTTCTTCTGAAATTTGCCCATTCCTAACAAGTTCCTGCACAAGAGAATGATCTGACGTTTTTAATTGAAACCCAAATTCATTATAAACATAGGCACGACTATCGCCAATGTGAGCAATTGAAATAAACTCTTCCATACATAATGCAACAACGAGAGTCGTTCCCATTCCACGGCACTCTGGGTGTTCCTCAGCGTGCGAGTATAGTTGTTCATTAATACGTTCAAACTGCTCGATTAACCATTTCTCTGCATCTACAACAGTAGGAATTTCTTTAACTCCCCCCCACACATCACGTAAATAACTGGTAGTCATCGTACTTGCTACATCGCCAGCACGATGTCCCCCCATTCCATCAGCCACTACAGCAAGGACACCTATCTCATTTTTAAATACTCCACCACTGTCCTCATTATGTGCACGAACTTTTCCTACATCTGTTCGAAAAGTAAACTCCATCTCCTAGATTCACCTCGTCTCCTCTTTTCGCTCCTTTGCTCGAAGCTGACCACAAGCTGCATCAATATCATGACCTTGCTCTCTTCTGATCGTTACATTTACACCACGATTTTTTAACACTTTTTCAAATGCAAAGATTTGATCTCTTGGTGTGCGAACATAATCGCGTTCTAATACGTAGTTTACAGGAATTAGATTCACATGGCATTTAATCCCCTTAATTAAATCAGCGAGAAGCTCTGCATGCTCTTCTTGATCATTCACGCCTCCAAACAATCCATACTCAAACGTGACACGTCTGCCAGTCGTTTCAATATAGTAACGAATCGAATCCATTAGTTTTTCAAGCGGCCATGCTCTATTAACTGGCATTAGCTTACTACGAATTTCTGTTGTTGGGGCATGTAGGGAGATAGCAAAATTTATTTGCATTTTCTCATCGGCAAATTTATAAATTTTCGGAACGACACCACTTGTTGAAACGGTAATATGACGTGCACCGATGTTTAATCCTTTTTCATGATTTATTGTTTTTAAGAAAGGAACTAGCTCATCGTAGTTATCAAATGGCTCACCAATTCCCATAATAACAACTGAGCTTACTCGCTCCTCCACTTCATCCATAGCCCTTTGAGATTCTAATACTTGTGCTACAATTTCCCCTGCTTCCAAATTTCTCTTTAAACCACCAAGAGTCGATGCACAGAACGTACAACCTAGTCTACATCCCACTTGTGTCGTTACACAAACACTATTTCCATAGTCATGTCGCATAACAACAGTTTCAATGGAATAGCCATCATGCAATTCAAATAAAAATTTCACTGTTCCGTCAGATGACACCTGTCTTGTCACAATTTTCAATGTCGTGATTGTAAAGGAATTTGCTAGCTTTTCACGCAAATCCTTTGACAGGTTCGACATCTCCTCAAAACTCGTCACACGCTTTTGATATAACCATTCAAAAATTTGTGTAGCACGAAATTTTGGCTCATCTTGCTCCTTAAGCCAGTCTTGTAAATCTTCAAATTTAAGTGAATAAACGGACCGAAGCTGTCCACTTTCTGGTACTTTGACTGTTTTTTTTAATTCTTCCATCGTCGCACACCTTTCGCCTGTTAATTATTGTTTGATAAGACTTGCAATAAAAAAGCCGTCTGTTTTAAAATCTTGAGGAAGAATGGTAACCATCCCTTCTGCATATCGGCCTAGCGCTTTCTCAGGAAGTCTATCTTTTAACGTTTTATCTAGTTGAAATTCTGGATGCTCAGCTAAGAAATTCGCGACACTTTCTTCATTCTCATCTTTGTCTACTGTACAAGTACTATAAATAAGTGTTCCACCTTGTTTTACAAACGGGGCTACAGCTTGTAAAATCTCTTGCTGAATATTCATTATCGCCTTAATATCTTTTTCTCTTTTCGACCATTTAATATCAGGCTTTCTTCTAATAACTCCAAAACCACTACAAGGTGCATCGACTAACACCCGATCAAATGGTCCCTTCACCTTTTCGTGAATTTTTCTTGCATCCATTGCTTCAGCCAGAATACATGATAAACCAAGTCTTTTTGTTTGATCATGGATTAGCTTCACTTTGTGGTCATGTAAATCAAATGACAAAACCGTTCCAGTGTCGTCCATTTGTTCCGCAATGTGAGTTGATTTCCCTCCAGGTGCAGCACACGTATCTGCTACCGTCATTCCAGGTTTTGCCCCCACAGCTCGTCCAACTAGCATCGAACTTTCATCTTGCGCTGTGACATAGCCTTGTTTATACGTATTCGTTTGAAAAACGTTTCCTTTTTCTACAATGATTGCATCAGGTGATAAGTCCCCTTGCTTAACTTGTAATCCTTCTTTCTCTAAAAGCAAGATAGCCTCTTCTACCGTCGCTTTTACTTGATTCACTCGAACCGTTACACGTGGGGGTTCTAAGCTTGATTGACACATTGCCCTTGTTTCGTCTAACCCATATTGAGCAACCCAACGCTTTACTAACCAAACTGGGTAGCTATATTCAAGAGCAACTCTTTCTGTCTCATCTTTTATTTGTGTTAGCGAAGGGAGTCCTTCTCTTTGAATAGAACGGAGCACACCATTTACCATCCCACTTATTCCTTTATGTCCACGTTTTTTGGCGATGGCTACAGCTTCATGGATAACCGCTCGCTCTGGAACACGATCTAAATAGGCCAATTGATAAACGGATAAACGTAATAATACCTTAACCCAGTCCTGCAGGGAAGCGACTCCTTTCTTTACAAATGACTGTAAATAATAATCGAGCGTATCTCTTCGCTGGATCGTCCCATACACAATTTCTGTCAATAAACCGACATCTCTTGGATCTAATTTTGTTCGATTGACAGTTTGGTTTAAGAGGAGGTTGCTATAAGCTTGATTTTTCTCAATTTGAAGCAAAATTTCTAAGGCTACCTCACGTACTGGTTTACTCATTTGATTCTCCTAGCTTCATTCCATTTTTTAAATGGGCACCTGCACCCCGAATAAAAGAGGTCGCATCCATTTTCTTTTTACCTGAAGGTTGAAGTTCTGTAATTTTTATTGCCATGTTTGATCCTGTTGTCACAATGATTCCATCTTGTTCAATACGTTCAATCGTTCCAGGTGGGACTGATTGGTTTGACTGTACTTTCTCACCCCACCATACTTTTAACGGCTTGCCATCTAAAATTGTATACGCAACAGGCCATGGATGTAATCCTCTTATTTGATTATATAAGTCTTCCCCTGAACGACTCCAGTTAAGCAATTCCATCTCACGTGAAATGTTTCTTGCAAAAGTGACATCAGTTTCATCTTGTGTTTTAGCAGTCAGATTACCTTTAATGAGTTCCGGGATCGTTTCAATTAATAATTTGGCACCAGCTATGCTTAACTTATCATGCATTGTCCCTACATGGTCTTTTTCTTCAATGGGGACACGCACTTGTGAAATCATATCACCTGCGTCTAATTTCTCAACCATATACATAATTGTTACACCGGATTCTTTCTGACCATCTATAATTGCTTGATGAATAGGAGCACCGCCACGGTATTTTGGAAGAAGAGAAGCATGAACGTTAATGCAGCCATGTTTTGGATAATCTAGAAGTTCTTTCGGCAAGATCTGTCCAAATGCTGCTGTGACAATCAAATCTGGTTCATATGAAAATACTTTTTCTAACTCACTTTTTTCACGAATTTTTTCTGGTTGCAGCACATCTATATGATGCTTCTCAGCTTCTATTTTAACAGGGGGTGGAGTCAAGATACGTTTTCTACCTACAGGACGATCTGGTTGTGTAACGACAGCAGCAATATCGTATCCTTCATTTATTAAGTTTCTTAAAACGGGGACGGAAAAGTCAGGTGTTCCCATAAAAACAATTTTCATTTAATCGACCGCCTTTCATGCAGTCACTATTCTTTCGGTGATAGTACCTGCTTGCGTAATTATGTATAGAATTTGGCATTGCCCACTTTTATAGTAGTTTATTTTTTACTTCTTGCCATTACGTATTTGCGATGGCTTCTCTCGCCGTGCGCCTTTTAGGAGAAAACCGCTCCTTAAAGGCTTAAAACATTACGGCGGCATCGCTCATCGCTTCGAGTTTAAACCAAAAGGGAAAGGCACCCTTTTGGTTTAAACTCTATGTAAACATATAAGGATGCATATCTATTGAGACTTGTAGTTGTCCTTGGTTAATATCGCGTATGAAATGTTGTTGTATTTCACGTAATGTTTCGAGTAACCTCGGCTCGTTTCTGTATTTTATCATGCATTGATAACGATATCTATCTTTTATGCGTGCGAGTGGAGATGCGACCGGACCTAGAACGGTCGTTGTTTCTTGAAGCTCTCTCTTCAGAAAGGAGGCAATTTTTTCAGAAACAGTTATAACTTTTGTTAATTCAGGATGAGAAATATTAATTAAAACCATAAAGACATACGGTGGATATAAACCTGTCTTCCGTTGCGACATTTCCATTTGAAAGAAATGTTCATAATCATGGCTTTTTACAAGTTCAATACTATAGTGATCCGGTGTATATGATTGGATAATCACCTTTCCTTCAAGTTCATGTCTGCCCGCTCGACCACTTACTTGTTCCATTAACTGAAACGTACGCTCAGCTGATCTGAAATCTGGAATGTGGAGCATCGAGTCTGCTGCTAGCACACCAACAAGAGTAATTTTAGGAAAATCTAGTCCTTTAGCAATCATTTGTGTTCCAAGCAAAATATCTGCTTCCCCACGTCCAAACGCAGAAAGAAGTCTTTCGTGAGATCCTTTCCTTCTTGTTGTATCAATATCCATACGAATGACTTTTGCTGTTGGTAACACACGGGTCAGTTCTTCTTCAACCTTTTGCGTTCCCGACCCAAAAAAGCGAATATGATCACTTCCACAAGATTCACATGTGTTTGGCATCTTTTCTTCATGCCCACAATAATGACATTTTAATGAATGATGAGTACGATGATAGGTAAGAGAAATGTCACAATGTTCACATGTTGCTACATATCCGCAGTCTCGACACATTACAAATGTTGAATACCCTCTTCGGTTTAAAAAAAGGACAGACTGTTCTCCTTTTTCCATCCTATCTTTTAACATTTCTAATAACGTAAAAGAAAACATGGAGCGGTTCCCATTTCTTAACTCTTCACGCATATCAACCACTTCTACAGCTGGCATTGCCCGTTGATTCACTCTTGTCGTTAATGGTAGCAACTGATACACTTGTTTCTTCGCCCGGGCGTATGATTCAAGTGAAGGTGTGGCACTTCCTAAGATAACTGGGCACTGGTGATAGTCACCTCGAAAAATTGCTACATCTCTAGCATGATACTTTGGGTTTTCTTCTTGCTTGTAACTCGTTTCATGCTCTTCATCAATAATGATTATTCCAACATTTGTAAATGGGGCAAAAATTGCCGACCTGGCGCCAACAACAACCTCGACTTCTTTTCTTAATATCTTTCTCCATTCATCGTACTTCTCTCCCATTGATAGTCCTGAATGAAGTACTGCTACTCTCGAACCAAACCTTCCTTTAAACCTTTGAACCATTTGCGGTGTTAATGAAATTTCAGGTACAAGAACAATAGCCTCTCTCTCCATCTGAAGAGCCTTGTCAATGGCTTGTAAGTAAACTTCCGTTTTGCCGCTTCCTGTTACACCGTGCAGCAAAAACGTGTCATGTTCCTTACTCTCAAGAGAGTTCAAAATTGGTGTGATTACTTCTTGTTGCTGTGCAGTAAGAGAAAGAGGCGTTGTGCGCTCATAGTGAAACCCAGCTAACGGATCCCGATAAACTTCCTGTGCAAACTCTTGAATATATCCTTTTTTCACTAACGTCGTTACAACTTGCCTAGTGGTTTCCAATCTTTTTAATAGAGCTTGTACAGAAATCGGCTCATTTATCTCTTTTAAAAAAGTAATGATTTCTCTTTGCTTTTGCGCTCGAGCTGGAATTTCCTCTAGTTGATCACTAATATCTGCTAGTTTGATATAGCGTTCTGTCTTCTTTTTCCCTTTTTCTTCTACTTGATAACAGACTTCAAGAACTCCATCTTTGACCAGTTCTTGGACAACTTTTAAATTTTGTTTTTCATTTATAACATCCGACCATAAAGTCCTGTCTCCCGATTGAAAGAACTTCTGCAAAGAAGCAGGTAATTGATTGTTATCCGATAGTAACACAATTTCTTTTTTTATCTTTGTCCGCATAGCAGCTGGAATCATTAGTTGATAGGCAGATAACTTAAAGCTCAGCGTCTGCTCCGATAACCACTCTCCAAGTTGAAGCAATTCTTTCGTTAAAACAGGAACAAGATCTAATACATCTTCAATTGGTTTTATTTTATCTAGAGCCGATTCTTGCTCTAGGTCAATGACAAAACCTTGAATCTTTCTAGGTCCAAAAGGTACAACAACTCTAATCCCTGGTTGTATGACATTTTCCCACTCTTTCGGAATCTCATAATCAAACAAACGGTCCGTTTGGGAAGTTGGAACATCGACAATCACTTTCGCAATCATAAACGATGATGCCTTTTCATATAGGAAATGATGTCAGAAATAATGTATTGAGCAACTTCTCTTTTCGCTAAGACAGGATACTCCTTTTTATCTCCATCATGCGTAAAGATTGTAACAGCATTCGTATCCCCTTTAAAGCCGGCCCCTTCTTGCAGGATATTATTTGCAATGATTAAATCGAGATTCTTTGAATGCAATTTTTTCATAGCGTATTCTTCAACATGCTCCGATTCAGCAGCAAACCCAACAAGAATTTGGTCTATTTTGTGTTCACCTAAGGTTTGTAATATATCCGTCGTTCTCTCCATCTCAATGAACCACGTTCCTGGCTGCTTTTTTCGTTTTTGCTCGAACGTATCTTTTGGTCTGTAATCTGCAACAGCAGCAGACTTGATCACGATATCCGCTTTTTCATAATATCGCATGGAAGCCTCAAACATTTCTTTCGCCGAGACAACATGAATGACTTCCATCCCTTCTGGCGGCTTGATTTGCGTAGGACCGGAGATTAATACAACTCTAGCTCCTTGCATACGAGCTGCCTCAGCAATAGCATAACCCATTTTTCCTGATGAGTGATTTGTGAAATAGCGGACAGGATCGATCCTCTCTTGAGTCGGTCCTGCTGTTATGACAACCGTCTTCCCCTTAAGTTGTCCATCTCCGGTTACAAAGTGACGCTCAAGAATAGTAAGTAGATCTTCTGGTTCAGCCATTCTCCCCTTTCCAGTCCACCCACAAGCTAGATAGCCTTCCGCTCCATCTATGAAACGGTATCCATCTTGTGATAATGTGGATACATTACGTTGAACAGCTGCTTTGTTATACATATTGACATTCATTGCAGGTGCAAGATAAATTGGAGCCGTTGTCGCAAGCAAAGTTGTTGTTAACATATCATCAGCTAGTCCATTTGCAAGCTTAGCTAGTACATTCGCTGTAGTAGGGGCGACCAAAACAACGTCTGCCCAATCAGCCACATCAATATGAGCAATTTTAGTTGGATCAGGTTCAATAAATGTACTATCATAAACCGGTTGACGTGAAAGGGCCTGAAACGTTAAGGGGGTCACAAACTCCTTTGCTGATTCAGTCATAATCACTTTCACGTTTGCTCCGGCTTGTACTAGCTTACTTGTTAGAGCTGCAGCTTTAAATGCTGCAATCCCTCCGCATACTCCAAGGATAATATTTTTTCCTTTTAGCATTGTTTTCACCCACTCCCAAGTCTTTTTCCACTCATAGAAAAAAGGCTGACTCAAAAGGTCAAACCCCTAAAACAAAAATTAATACCATGCTTCGTTGGGGTTTGAAGCTAATGAATTGAGTCAGCCTCTAGCTTTCTTATTCCTCATCGTCTAACGGGTTAATTCGTTTAAAATGTAAGTGATCATCAATAATTTCTTCGAGTGCAACCCCAACCGGCTTATGAGAAACAGGTCGATTAATCATAGGACCACGCGATAAATCTTCACGAATTTCACGTGCTCGTTTCGCCGATACCGTAACGAGTGTGTACTTTGAATCTAGTTTTGTTAAAAGCGAATCAATCGAAGGATATAGCATTAGTTTACCTCCACCAGTTCTTTATATTTTTCTATTAATCGTTCACGTTTACAGTGCTCTGCTGTTACAATCGATTTTATCCGCTCAACAGCAAGGTGAACTTGATCATTTTCTACAACATAATCATACTTTTTCATCATTTCAATCTCGTCTTTTGCTACGGTCATCCGTTTGTCAATAATATCTTCTGTTTCCGTACCACGTCCAACAATCCGACTTCTTAGCTCTGCTAAACTTGGTGGCATTAAGAAAATGAACACACCTTCTGGAAAACGTTCGCGTACTTTAAGAGCACCTTGTACTTCAATCTCAAGAATAATATCTTGCCCACTATTAATTGTTTCTCTTACATATTCAATTGGTGTACCGTAATAGTTCCCTACATACTCTGCCCACTCTAACAACTGATCTTGTTCAATCATTTTTTCAAATTGCTCTCTCGTTTTAAAAAAATAATTGACCCCATCCCGCTCTCCCTCTCTTGGAGAACGAGTCGTAGCAGAGACAGAATACTGAACGGATGTATTTTCTTGACGTAACGCCGAACACACTGTCCCTTTACCAACACCTGCCGGCCCCGATAATACAAGTAATAGACCTTTATCTTTCTTCATGGAAACCTCCTACACACTTCATGCATTCATGCTTATGTATCCTAACATATTCTTGATTAGTCTTCACCTGTATCGTCTTTGCTAGTCAACCTTTGTGCTACTGTTTCAGGTTGAACCGCACTTAAGATCACGTGATCACTATCAGCAATAATAACTGCTCGCGTCCTGCGACCATATGTTGCATCAATTAACATATTACGATCTCTTGCATCTTGAATAATTCGTTTAATTGGTGCTGACTCTGGACTTACGATGGAAATAATTCGATTTGCTGAAACAATATTTCCAAATCCGATGTTAATTAATTTAATGTTCATTTCTTTTACCCCCACTTTAGGAGAGCCGCATCCACTCTCAACATTGTTATCCAAACTAATCTAACTATATACGAAACTCTTTGCGAATTCTAGCTCCTATTCAACATTTTGTACTTGTTCTTTTAATTTTTCAAGGAACCCCTTCATCTCAACAACATGTTGTCTAATGAAGGAATCAGACGCCTTCGATCCAATTGTATTTACTTCTCTATACATTTCTTGTAATAAGAAGTCAAGCCTTCTTCCAATAGCGTCATCGTGATTCAAGTAATGTTTATACTGGTTTACATGCGCCCTCATGCGAACCAACTCTTCACTTATGTCCATTTTTTCAGTAAGAATAGCTATTTCAGTTAGAATTCTTACATCATCAATTTCTGAATCCCCATCTGTATAAGCCCTAATTCTTCCTTCCACTTTTTCACGGTAACGATCAATTAACGTAGGGACTAATCGTTCTATGTCATTACAGCACTCCAATAATTTTTGCAGCCATTGCTTCATATCCTGCTTTAAATATTGCCCCTCTGCTTCTCTCATCGAATTAAAGGATAAAAGAGCTTCTATTACACCTTGTTGAATTGATTCTTCTTCTTCATTCCAATTGCCACTGCTAACCTCTTCCACTTGAGCAATGTGACGATCTAGCAATATGCTACTTACATCAAGAGGTGAATCAGAGCCTAGCTTTTCTTTTATCACATCTGCAGCTTGTTTATATTGGTCTAGCAATTGTTCGTCCAACGTTAACACACGCTTAGTACTCGCTGCTTCTTCTACATGAATCGTAATATCAATTTTCCCACGTTGTACAATGTCTTTTACTTGCTTTCGTATCTTATCTTCCATAAATAAAAGAGCGTGGGGTACCTTGACTTGTAATTCTAAAAAACGATGGTTTACAGCTTTCGCTTCAATCGTTACTTCACCATTGTCACACTTCACAATGGCTGAACCAAACCCTGTCATACTTTTCATATTTATCACATCCAACTTTTATTTTACAGAAAAACATTATGCTCAACAAGTAAAACCAATAAGAGAGGTTAACGACGAAGCAATTTGGACTTAGTCCAACAGCTCTTCATTCATTAACCTCTCGAACTTATTTTCGTTTCATGAGTTGAAAGCCCCCAAGTACAACAGTCGGAATCGATGCCATACCTAGAACTAATAACCACTCATGACCTGTTAATGCTACAGTATGGAAGACAGTTTGTAACGGTGGATAATAAATAACTGCTAGCATTAATATCGTTGAGATAATAACAGCACCAACTAAATAGCGATTTTCAAATGGATTACGGTGGTATACTGAATACTCACTACGACAATCGAATACGTGAATCAGTTGTGCCATAACTAGAGTAACAAACGCTACAGTTTGCGCCCTCGTTAAATCACTTGGATCTGCTTGTAGCGTAAGCCAAAACGCAACAAGAGTAACGACCCCAATCATAAATCCTCGACTTAAAATCTTCCAAGTCAATCCGCGAGCGAATACCCCCTCATTTGGATTTCTTGGAGCACGTTTCATAACATCCCCTTCGGCTTGGTCCATCCCTAAAGCCATAGCAGGCAGTCCATCTGTAACTAGGTTAATCCAAAGAATTTGAATGGCTACAAGTGGAAGCGGCATGCCTAACATCATTGCAAACAACATGACCAAAATTTCCCCGACATTTGAGGCCATCATATATCGAATAAATTTTCGAATATTTTCGTAAATGTTTCGTCCTTCTTTAATCGCAGCTTTAATTGTAGCAAAATTATCGTCACTTAATATTAAAGAGGATGCCTCTTTTGCCACATCGGTTCCAGTAATCCCCATTGCAATCCCAATGTTTGCAGCCTTAATAGCAGGTGCATCATTCACGCCATCCCCTGTCATCGCAACAATATGACCTTTTGCTTGTAGAGCTTTAACAATTTTCAATTTATGTTCTGGCGAAACACGTGCATAGACATCAACATCATCTACGATCTCTTCTAATTCGGCTACACTAAGCTTTGAAAGCATTTGACCGTCTAGTACTTTTCCCTTTTTAGATAAGATCCCTAATTGTGCTGCTATTGCTGATGCAGTTACTTTATGATCGCCAGTGATCATAACGGTTTTAATCCCCGCTTGGCGGCATTCAGCAATGGAGTCCTTTACTTCTGGTCTTGGAGGGTCAATCATTCCTTGTAAACCAATGAATGTTAACCCACGTTCTGCTTCAAATGGTTGCTTGCACGTTTCTGTTGCCCCTAACGGACGATAAGCAATCGCAATCGTTCGAAGGGCATTACCTGCTAATTGTTCAACAGCTCCTTCAACCTCTAATTTTCGCTTAGAAGTAAGAGCTTCTTCATTAGCCCCATAAGCTATCTTTGTACATTGACCTAAAACAACATCTGGGGCACCCTTCGTAATCACAAAGGACCTTCCTTTTGCATCTTTGACAATGACAGACATCATTTTTCTTGCTGAGTCAAAAGGAAATTCTAGAACTCTTGAAAAGTGCTTTTCTAACCCTTGTTTTGAATAGCCAGCCTTCATAGCAGCAACGACAAGAGCCCCTTCTGTTGGATCTCCATCCATCACATACTCTGTAACTTGTTTTCTAAGCATTCCTTGCTTAACTGTCTTCTCTAACAAATTAGCATTATTGCATAACCATCCATAGCTTAATAGTTGTTGAAGTTTCCTTTCTTTACTAGGATCAATCTTCTTCCCATTTTGACTAAACGTTCCATGTGGTTCATACCCGCCACCAGCAATGTTCCATAGTTTTCCTTCACTCCATGCATGGGTGACCGTCATTTTATTTTGCGTAAGTGTCCCTGTCTTATCTGAACAAATAACTGAAGCACACCCCAACGTTTCAACCGCAGGCAGCTTTCGAACGATTGCTTTTCTTTTTATCATTCGTTGAACCCCAAGTGCTAATGCAACGGTAACAATCGCAGGAAGCCCTTCTGGGATCGCAGCAACTGCTAATGATACCCCTGATAAGATCATCGTATAGACGTCATGTCCTTGCAAAACCCCGATAATCACAACAAGTGCAGTTAACACAAGTGCAACAGCAATTAATATTTTACCTAATTGCTCTAATCGACGTTGAAGAGGTGTAATCAGTGTTGTTGTTGATTGAAGTAAGTGGGCTATTTTCCCCATTTCAGTCTTCATTCCTGTCCCAACTACAACTCCAATGCCACTTCCTTGTGTGACAAGCGTACCCATAAATGCCATATTTGATTGATCACCAAGTTCAATTTCTGAACCTTCCAATGAATGGTGCTGTTTCTGAACAGGAACTGACTCTCCTGTTAAAGAAGACTCTTCAATTCGTAATCCATTCGTTTGTAATAGTCGTAAATCTGCTCCAATTCGGTCACCACTAGAAACCTTCACGATATCACCAGGGACGACTTGTGCAGATAAGACCTTTTTCCATTCCCCTTTTCTAAGGACCTGCATTTGCGGTGCTGACAATTCCTTTAATGCATCAAGTGATTTCTCTGCTTTCCTCTCTTGAACAAACCCTAATATTCCATTTAATAATACAATGATCATAATTGTGATGGCATCAATGTATTCTCCAAGCATACCAGAGATAAAGGTAGCAGCTAAAAGAACGAGGACCATGAAATCTTTAAATTGTCCAAGAAAGACAAATAAAGCAGATGTCCTCTTTCCTTCATCAAGTTTATTGGGGCCATATTTCTTCAACCGCTTTTCTACTTCTTTTTCCGTTAATCCCTTTTCAAGATCCGTTCCGACAGATGAGGTTACTTCATGCTCCTCTAACTTGTACCATTTCATCTCGACACACCCCACATGATATTCTCTTTTCCCATATATTTGTTTAAGGCTTATCCAAATTGTTTATACAAGCCATCATATTCAGTGAACCAGGAAAACATGCTATACTCATAAGAGCATTCTAAAAAAAACAACAATTGTTGCTGCAGTTTGAATAACAGCTCTAGCAAGTACGATACGCAGGAAAGGAATGATCGAGCCATGTCATTTGATGGATTTATGACAAGGGCGATGACACACGAGCTTGAAGCGTTGTTAACGTCAGGAAGAATATCAAAAATTTATCAACCATATAAAACAGAATTAGTATTTACAATTCGAGCAAAAGGCAAGAACCACCAGTTACTCCTATCAGCAAATGCAAGTTTTGCAAGAATTCACATCACAAAAGAAAAGTATGATAATCCTTCTACACCACCGATGTTCTGTATGTTGCTCAGAAAGCATTTAGAAGGAAGTATCATTGAAAAGATTGAACAACTTCAGATGGAACGTGTCATTATTTTTCATATTAAAAATAAAGATGAACTCGGTGATGAAACTTTTAAGAAGCTGTATGTTGAAATTATGGGACGTCACAGTAATATTAGCTTAGTTGACAGAAAAACAGGCGTAATCCTCGACAGCATTAAACACATTAGCCCTGCTCAAAGCAGCTATCGTACGGTTATGCCAGGACAAGTTTACAAATTGCCTCCTGAGCAACATAAATCCAATCCGTTTGAATTAGATGATGACGGATTGTTAAAATTGATTGATTTCAATGCAGGGAAGATTGATAAACAATTAGTTGGCCAAATTGCTGGCCTCTCTCCACAACTAGCTAGTGAGATTACGTTTCAATCAGGCTCTTTTGTTAACAGGAATACACTACCACCTGCTTATTCAGCGATAATAAATCGGTTACGAGAACACAAGTATCATCCTGAAATGCTTATTACAGCAGATGGAAAAGAATCGTTTTCAATCATCCCTCTAGAACATTTAAAAGGTGAACGAAAACCTTTTAAATCTGTTAGCGAATTGCTTGATCGATTCTATTATGGAAAAGCAGAACGAGATCGCGTCAAACAACAAGCACATGATTTAGAGCGTTTTTTAAGAAATGAATGGCAAAAGAACAAAAAGAAAATAAAGAAACTAGAACAAACGTTACACCAAGCAGAACGAGCTAAAGAATACCAAAAACTCGGTGAGCTTTTAACGGCTAATTTACATATGGTAAAGCGCGGAGATACCCAAGTGGAAGTGATTGATTATTATGATGAAGAAGGTGGTACAGCCCTTATTAAGCTTGATCCACAAAAAAGCCCATCTGATAATGCACAAGCCTATTTCAAAAAGTACAACAAAGCAAAAAATTCAGTAGCTGTAGTAGAAGAACAAATACTAAAAGCTAAAGAAGAAGTTCAATACTTTGACCAACTAATTCAACAAATGGAAAGTGCAGCTCCTAAAGATATCGAAGAAATTCGAGAAGAGTTAATTGAAGAAGGCTATATTCGTAAACGAGTGAAGCAGCAAAAGAAAAAGAAAGACAAAAAGCCACAGCTTGAGCAATATATCTCAACGAGTGGAGTTGAATTTTTTGTTGGTAAGAATAATAAGCAAAACGATTATGTAACAAATAAATTTGCAAGGCAAGATGAAATTTGGCTGCATACAAAGGATATTCCTGGGTCCCATGTTGTCATTAGAAGCACAGACCCTGATGATGACACATTACTTGAAGCTGCTACAGTGGCCGCTTTTTATAGCAAAGCGAAACAATCAAGTTCTGTCCCCGTAGATTACACGAAAATCCGCCATGTAAAAAAACCAAATGGAGCTAAGCCAGGCTACGTCATTTACGACAATCAGACGACCATTTTCGTTACTCCTAATGAGGATGTAGTGCGTTCATTAAGAAAATAATAAAGTAAGCGAGGTTGCTTGGTTAGCCTCGCTTTTTTATCATGAGACTACATCATCATCCCCATCAGGAAAAATACCTACTTCAGAGCCACTGTAATCGTTGCTAACCCATCCAATACATGAGCATGGCGAATGTTCCTCATTCCAAGTGCCATCAATAACTGGTCAAGTTCAATGTCAGAGTAACGATGTCTTTTTGTTGAAACATTTGACCACGCCAGAAGTGACTCACGTTCGAATCCGCTCATATCATTCATATTTGCATAATACCGAGCCGTATCAGGTGACATCTTATTGGATGGATTTAACATTGCGACAACACCATCAGGTTTAACGACTCGGATCATCTCAGCAAGTCCTTTATCTGGTTCTGGAAGCAAAAACATTACACAAGTGGATAAAGCCACATCTATTTGATTGTCTTGTAAAGGAAGGTTGTAAGCATCACCAACAAGTAATCTCGCTTTCGCTTCACCATCTTCTAATAGAGAACGACTTTTCTCCACCATTTCATGTGACAAATCAACCCCTATAAGTTCACGAGCATTTTCTTTCCCGCGCTCTAGCAACCTTCCTGTTCCACAGCCAATATCCAATATCGTTTTATCATTCCAACTTCCTGAAAGATCTTTTAATTGGTCATGAACCGAGGTAAGCCATTTCGTTTGAGCCATTTTATCAAAAAATTCAACTAGATCATCGAAATCTGTTCCACTCATTTTTCTCATGTATGTCACCCTTTCTTTCACATCATCGTATCACAGCCGCTTTAAAAGGCAATCACACCTTTTAAAACAGGTTACTATAGAAGGAACAGCATGCTTTCGGTGGCTTCGCTCGCCGTGAGCTTCCCTGCGAAATTCGCTCAAAAGGCTTAAAACATAACGGCGGCTTCGCTCATCGCAAAGAAGGAACTGAAAAAGGGATAGTTCGCCCTTTTTGGATCAAAGTTGCGATGGCTTCTCTCGCCGTGCGCTTTTTGAGAAATTCGCTCAAAAAGCTTAAAACATTACGGCGGCTTCGCTCATCGCAAAGAAGGAACTGAAAAAGGGATAGTTCGCCCTTTTTCAGTTCCTTCTTATACTTGTTCTGTCATCCAGTTTTGTGAAGTTGGATCCTTGCGCCATTCGTTTAAACGCTGTTCTTGCTCTGCAGTAATTGTGCCTTGTTTCTTTGCTACTGTAAGTAATGTTGAATAAGATGTTAACACATGTGTAGGGAGATTAGCCTCTTTCAATGCATCATATGCCTTTTGGAATTCATATGTAAAGATAGCTACTATCGCCACTACCTCAGCTCCGGATGCGCGCAGTGCCTCTGCAGCTTGAATAACACTACCTCCTGTTGAGATTAAATCTTCAACAAGGACGACTTTTTGACCTTTTTCAATTTTGCCTTCAATTTGATTTTGCTTGCCGTGCCCTTTGGCACTTCCTCTAACATAAATCATCGGTAAATCTAATTTATCAGCTAATAAGGCTGCATGTGGAATTCCTGCTGTTGCTGTCCCAGCAATCACATCTACTTCAATTCCTTCTAGAAGATTTGCGAATCCAGAAATAATATCTTTGCGTACAGCTGGATAAGAAAGTGTTAAACGGTTGTCACAGTAAATAGGTGACTTCATTCCTGAAGTCCATGTGAATGGATCATTTGGGCGCAGGTGAACAGCACCAATGTCTAATAAATGTTTGGCAATTTCTTTCATATTTAGCCCTCCCAGTCTTTTTTCATTTGATGATAAACGCTAAAAGGATCTTTGGCACTTGTGATGCTTCTTCCAACAACAATTCCCCAGCTTCCTAGCTCTCTTGCTTCCTCTGGGGTGACAACACGTTTTTGATCCCCAACTGCATCCTCCACTCGGCGAATCCCCGGACACACTGTATAAAAATTTGAACCACAAGCATCATGAATAAGAGGGACTTCTTTTGCTGAACAGACAACCCCATCCACTCCACTTTCTTTTGCAAACGTAGCGTACGTTTTAACAACTTCGTTTAATGGTCGTTGAATTAGCAATTCACTGTGCATCGTTTCTTCATCAGTACTTGTTAATTGAGTGACGGCAATTAACGTGGGGCGATTTTGCCCCGCTTGTGTTCCTTGCTCCAAGCCTTCACGAGCCGCACTCATCATTTTTTTTCCGCCTGCAGCATGGACATTAACGATGTCTATATCTAAACTAGCGAGCTCTTTCATCGTTCTTTGAACCGTATTAGGGATATCGTGCAATTTTAAATCAAGAAAAATGTGATGACCACTTTCATTTAATTCATGAATCACTTGTCTTCCTTCTCGATAAAATAGTTCCATGCCTACCTTCACATACAGAGATTCCCCATTAAATTGATCTAGTAGTGATTTACGCTTTTTTGCATCATCTAAATCTAAGGCAATTATGAGTGGACGTTGCATTTTTTCCAACTCCCTCCTATTAGATCTTGCACATGGTCAACTTCTAAATCATCAAGAAGCGCTGGAAGTTCTTCAATGATTGTCGGACAAACATATGGATCAGTAAAATTCGCTGTTCCAACTGCTACAGCGCTAGCACCAGCAAGCATAAATTCAACAACATCTTCTGCTGTATAAATTCCTCCCATTCCAATAATAGGAATGTCAACAACTTGGCTCACTTGATGAATCATACGGATCGCTACAGGTTTAATAGCTGGACCTGATAAACCACCGTAACCATTAGCTAAGATAGGCTTTCTTCTTACTAAGTCAATCCGCATGCCAAGAAGCGTATTAATCATTGAAAGTCCATCTGCCCCTGCCTTTTCAACAGCTTTAGCTATTTCAACGATATCTGCAACATTCGGAGATAATTTCACATACACAGGAACATCTGAAACATTTTTTACTTCTCTTGTTAATTCCGCAGCCACTTCTGGAATCGTTCCAAAAGCAATCCCACCTTGCTTCACATTCGGACAGGAAATATTCAATTCAATCGCATGAACATTTTCTGCTTTAGAAAGCTTTGCTGTTGTTTCAACATAATCAGCAATTTCAGTGCCAGCAACATTAGCCACAATCGGTACATCATATTTATTTAACCAAGGCAACTCATTTGTTAATACGCCATCTAATCCAGGATTTTGTAAGCCAATTGCATTAAGCATACCTGCTGATGTTTCCGCAACTCTAGGCGTTGGATTCCCAAAACGTGGCTTATCTGTCGTCGCTTTTATCGCAATAGCTCCTAAAACGTCAAGATCATAATAATTTGCATACTCTTTCCCGAATCCAAAGCACCCTGATGCTGGCATGATTGGATTTTTCATCGAAAGTCCAGGTAATTCCACTTTTAATCTGTTCATAGTACAACCTCCCCGACCGGAAAGACTGGACCATCTGTACAGACTTTACGGTAACTAGTTCCAGACTCGTCCCCTACTACATGACAAACACATGCAAAACATGCTCCAACACCACAGCCCATTCGCTCCTCAAGCGAGATGTACAAGCGCTTATCGCTATAGATTCTTGATAGTGCCGCTAGCATTGGTGTTGGTCCACATGAATACATCGTATCAAACGATAAGTTTTTCTCATTTATTACATCAGTTACATAACCGATTGAGCCATATGTTCCGTCTGCTGTTACAACATACGTATCACCAAGCTTAGAAAACTCTTCTTCATAGAAGACGTTTTCTGAGCTTTGGAAACCTAATACGTGAATCACATTGACTCCTCGTTTTTTTAATTGCTTTGACAAATAATAGAGAGGAGGAACCCCAATGCCACCACCGACAAGAAGAGCTGTTTCTCCTTGTTCAGTTGCATCTAATGGAAACCCATTTCCGAGTGGACCTAGCACATCAATTTTTTCACCTTCTTGCTTAAGGGATAATCTCTTTGTTCCTTTTCCCTCCGAACGATAAAGCATTGTGACTGTTTCGTTATCAACGTCTACGTCACAAATACTAATCGGACGTCTCAAAAGTAAATCGTCACTCGTGTCAACCCGCAAGTGTAAAAATTGTCCAGGTTCTGTCATTTGTTTGGCTAAGCTTCCAGAACATATTAATTCCATTATGTTTGAAGCGATCTCTCTTTGACTTTTAATCGTTAAATTTTCTTTTTTTATCATGGGTCCCTCCACTTTCTACATTTGCATTTGTGGCATACTTTCAGAAGAAAACGTAATTGACTCAAGTACTCTTAAGAGAGCCTCACCCGTATCAATTGAAGTTAAGCAGACAACACCGTTTTCAACCGCTTCGCGACGAATTCGGAAGCCATCACGCGCTGGCTGTTTTCCTCTTGTTAACGTATTGATAACAAATTGAGCTTGTCCTTCACGGATTACATCTAGAAGGTTTGGTTTTTCTTCAGCAATTTTATTTACAACTGTAACAGGGATGTTCGCCTCTTGAATAAAGCTTGCTGTACCTGCAGTTGCTAAAATATCAAACCCGATTTGATGGAAGCGTTCGACTAAACTTAAGGCTTCTTCTTTATCCTTATCAGCAACCGTAAAGAGTACTGATCCGTGTGTTGGAATACTCATTCCTGATGCGATCAAACCTTTATAGAGAGCTTTTTCAAGCGTTGTATCTCGTCCCATTACTTCACCTGTTGATTTCATCTCAGGTCCTAGCGTAATATCTACGCGGCGAAGTTTCGCAAATGAGAATACTGGAACTTTAACGGAAACTTCTTTTGCTTCAGTCTGATAGCCAGTTTCGTACCCTAATTCAGGAAGTTTCTTGCCCAGCATAACTTTTGTTGCAAGATTTGCCATAGGTACTCCTGTAATTTTACTTAAAAACGGTACAGTACGGCTTGAACGTGGATTTACCTCTAATACGTAAACCTCATCCTTATGCCAAACAAATTGAATGTTCAAAAGACCAACAATGTTTAATCCTCTAGCAATCGCAATCGTACGATCAATCAGCTTCTGCTTTAAGTCCTCTGGCACTGTTTGCGGTGGATACACTGCAATCGAATCACCAGAGTGAACACCTGCACGCTCAATATGTTCCATAATTCCAGGGATAAAGACATTCTCCCCGTCGGAAATCGCATCAACTTCAAGTTCCTTACCTGTTAAGTAACGGTCAACAAGAACCGGATGTTTCGGATTCACACTTACTGCTGTTTTCATATAGTTAAGAAGCTCTTCTTCTTTATAGACAATTTCCATTGCTCGTCCACCGAGAACATAAGAAGGACGAACAAGTACAGGATATCCAATTTCATTTGCAATCGCTACAGCACCTTCCACTGACGTTGCCGTGCGCCCGAGCGGCTGTGGAATATCTAACGATAAAAGAGTTTGTTCAAATTTATCACGATCTTCTGCACGGTCCATGCTCTCTAGTGATGTACCAATAATCGGAACTCCTCTTGCTTCTAATTCTGCCGCTAGATTAATCGCCGTTTGTCCACCAAATTGAACAATGACTCCTTCAGGTTGCTCTTGCTCGTACACATGCATAACATCTTCAACTGTTAAAGGCTCAAAGTAAAGCTTATCTGATGTACTGAAGTCAGTTGAAACTGTCTCTGGGTTATTGTTAATAATAATCGCTTCATATCCAGCTTCTTTAATTGCCCAAACCGTATGAACAGTCGCATAATCAAACTCAATCCCTTGTCCAATTCGAATTGGACCTGAGCCTAAAACGAGAATGCTCTTTTTATCTGTTTGAAGTGCCTCATTTTCATCTTCATAAGTGCCGTAAAAATATGGTGTTTCTGATTCAAACTCAGCCGCACACGTATCAACCATTTTATAGACAGGACGAATGTTTTGCTCCATGCGAAAAGTGTATATATCACGCTCTTCCTTATTCCAAAGTCTTGCAATTGCGATATCAGAAAAACCGCGCTCTTTTGCTTGCTGCAACATCTCAACATCATCCGGAGACTCAGTTAGTTTATTTTCAAGTGCAACAATTCTTGAAAGCTTTTGCATAAAGAAACGATCAATCTTAGTTAGCTCGCATAGTGACTGAATAGAATGACCTCGTCTAAGCAACTCAGCTAAAACAAAGAGTCGCTCATCATCTGTTTTATCTAAACGTTTTACTAATACATCCGTATCTGTATTTGCAATTTTTGTATCATAAATATGATCATATCCTGCTTCCAATGAACGGACAGCCTTGAGTAGTGACTCTTCCAAGTTACGACCAATTGCCATAACTTCACCCGTTGCTTTCATTTGCGTTCCTAATGTACGATTGGCAGCATCAAATTTATCAAATGGCCAACGTGGAATTTTAGAGACTACATAATCAAGTGCGGGTTCAAAGCTTGCATATGTTTTACCTGTAATTGGATTCATCAATTCATCTAAGCTATAGCCAACAGCAATCTTTGCTGCCATTTTAGCAATTGGATAACCAGTTGCTTTTGATGCAAGTGCTGATGACCGACTAACACGTGGGTTTACTTCAATAATGTAATACTGATCGCTATAAGGATCGTGTGCAAATTGAACGTTACATCCACCTTCAATCCCTAGGGCACGAATGATCTTTAACGATGAATTACGTAAACGCTGATAATCTCGGTCTGTTAACGTTTGACTTGGTGCGACAACGATGGAATCACCTGTGTGAATGCCTACTGGATCAATATTTTCCATGTTACAAACAACAATCGCTTGATCTTTTGCATCGCGCATCACTTCATATTCAACTTCTTTAAAACCAGCAATGCTTTTCTCAATTAAACATTGTGTAACAGGGCTATATTTTAGACCGCTTGTAACGATCTCACGTAATTGTTCTTCATTATGAACAATTCCTCCACCAGTTCCACCTAATGTGTATGCAGGACGAACGATAATTGGATAGCCTACTTGGTCCACAAACTTATATGCTTCTTCTAATGTATGGACAATATCACTCTCTGGGACTGGTTCATGTAATTCATTCATTAGTGATCTAAATAAATCACGGTCCTCAGCTCTCTTAATTGCATCTAAATCAGTACCTAATAGTTCGATATTGTATGCTTTTAATATTCCAGACTCATCAAGTTCCATGGCCATATTAAGCCCAGTTTGACCTCCAAGAGTTGCTACAATACCATCAGGACGTTCTTTACGGATAATACGACTAACAAATTCTAATGTAATTGGCTCGATATATACACGGTCAGCCATTGTTGTATCTGTCATGATTGTTGCAGGATTGGAATTAATTAAGATGACTTCGTATCCTTCTTCTTTCAATGCTTGACACGCTTGTGTACCAGCATAATCAAACTCAGCAGCTTGTCCAATCACAATTGGACCAGAACCTATTACTAAAATCTTATTTATATCGTTACGTCTTCCCATTTTTTCGTCTCCCCTCAATTAGACAAGTACAGTTGTTTTCTTTTCGGCTTCCATCATCGTTACGAACTGGTTAAATAAGTCATTCGCATCATGTGGGCCTGGTGATGCCTCTGGGTGATACTGCACGCTAAATGCTGCGTGATCAAGATGCCTAACCCCTTCAACCGTTCCGTCATTTACAGCGATGTGAGTTAATTCAAGCCCTGTTCCTTCTAATGACTCAAGATCGACTGTATATCCGTGGTTTTGTGCTGTAATATCAATTTTTCCAGTTGAAAGTTCACGCACTGGTGTGTTGGACCCACGGTGACCAAAACGTAATTTACTAGTTGTTGCACCACAAGCAAGAGAAAGAAGTTGATGTCCAAGACAGATACCAAAGATCGGCACTTGTCCAAGGATTTCTTTAATCATTTCGATTGCTTCAGGAACATCAACAGGATCTCCAGGTCCATTACTTAACATGATTCCATCTGGACGTAATCGTAGAATTTCCTCTGCACTTGTATTATAAGGAACAACAACAACGTCACATTGTCTTGCTATTAACTCTCGTAAAATACCGTGCTTCATTCCAAAATCAACAAGAACCACTTTGTTCCCTCTGCCTGGTGCATGATATGGAGATTTCGTGGAAACCTGTTCAACCTGATTTCGAACGAAAGTCGTTTGCTTTAACTCTTCAATAACTTCATTTACATCAACATCCAATGAGCAAATTCGCCCACGAAGAGTCCCATGTTCCCTAATTAAACGAGTTAACTTACGAGTATCAATGCCTGCAAGGCCAGGAATATCCTTTGCACGAAGCAAAGTGTCTAATGATTCCTCTTCACGCCAGTGACTTGGCTCCGGCTCATATTCCTTTACAATGAATCCATTAATAGCTGGCGTCACTGATTCAAAATCATCACGATTAATTCCGTAATTTCCTATCAATGGATACGTCATCGTGACAATTTGACCGCAATAAGAAGGGTCAGATAAAATTTCTTGATACCCTGTCATTCCTGTATTAAAAACAACTTCACCGCTCATTACTTTATCTGATCCAAATCCTTCTCCAACGAAAATATTCCCATCTTCTAAAATCAGTTGACGCTTCATACTGTCACCTTTCCTTTCTCAAATACAAGCTTTCCATCAACAAAAGTATATTCCGGCCACCCAACACAAGCCCAGCCATGAAACGGTGTATTTTTCCCTTTAGATAAAAATGCTTCTTTATCAATTGTTCGTTCTTCCTCAAGATCTATAACGGTAACATCAGCAACTACACCTTCTTTTAGTAACCCTGATTCCAAATCAAATGTACTTGCTGGTTTTACAGTTAACCAATCTACCAGCTGTTTTAATGTTGCTCTTTCCGTTCTTACAATGTGTGTGTATAGCAGTGGGAAGGCCGTTTCTAAACCAACAATTCCAAATGGAGATCGTTCCATGCCAACTGCCTTTTCTTCCTCTGTATGTGGTGCATGGTCTGTAGCAATAAAGTCAATCGTCCCATCCAAAAGTCCTTCCCAAAGAGCTTGTTGATCTTCTTTTGCTCGTAATGGAGGATTCATTTTAAAGTTTGTGTCTAAACCAGGAATATCATCTTCACAAAGTAAAATGTGGTGAGGAGATACTTCTGCTGTGACGTTAATTCCAGCTTTTTTTGCATCTCTAATTACTCGAACGGATTCTTTTGTACTAACATGACATACGTGATAGTGACAATTGGCAGCTTCAGCTAATAACACATCACGAGCAATATGGACTGATTCGCACACAGATGGAATACCCGGTACGTTATGTTCAGCTGAAAACTTCCCTTCATGAACACATCCACCATGAATCAATGTATTTTCCTCACAATGTGCAACAATAGCCATATTCATTTCTGCCGCTTTTTTCATCGCTTGAAGCATCATGTCTGCAGATTGGACGCCCACACCGTCGTCAGTAAAAGCAAAAGCACCAGCTTCTTTTAATGCTTTAAAATCTGTTAATTCTTTCCCTAATTGTCTAGTCGTAATCGACGCATAAGGCAAAACACGAACATGCCCTGTCGATTGAATTCTTTCTTGCAACCATTCCATTTGTTCTTTCGTATCTGGAACTGGTCTTGTGTTTGGCATTGCTGCAATGGTCGTAAAACCACCAGCAGCTGCTGATTTCGTTCCAGTTTCAATCGTTTCCTTCTTCTCTCCGCCTGGTTCACGTAAGTGAACATGAACATCGACAAGACCAGGAGCAACCAGTTTCCCTTCTACATTTATTACCGTTACGTCCTCAGTTGATGGTTTTTTAAACTGAATACGTCCGTTTACCATGTATACATCCTTTACTTCTAACGTTCCATTTTCAGCTAAAATCATGCCACCTTCAAGTTTAATTGTCATGTTATTTTCCCCCTTAAAATTGGTTAAGTGCCCGCTTAACAACAGCCTTTCTTACTGCAACACCATTTTTCATTTGTTTAAATATTCTTGATTTCTTACATTCAACAAGTTCACTTGCAAGTTCAACACCACGATTTACTGGTGCAGGGTGTAAAATAATCGCACTTTCCTTCATTTGCTTCTCTCTATCAATGGTTAAGCCAAACTGTTGATGATAGCTCTCTTTCGTAAATTCCATCTTTCCGTCATGACGCTCGTGCTGAATTCGAAGAAGCATAACAACATCAGCTTTGGGTAATTCATCGCCTAAATTTACATATTGATAAGACTGTTCATACCCTGCCATCCATTCTTTAGGTCCAGCTATTTTTACAGTTGCGCCTAATCTAGTTAAAACA
The DNA here is from genome assembly GCF_056619925.1 of Halalkalibacter sp. HAAS-P013. Classification (NCBI taxonomy): domain Bacteria; kingdom Bacillati; phylum Bacillota; class Bacilli; order Caryophanales; family Bacillaceae; genus Halalkalibacter; species Halalkalibacter sp. HAAS-P013. Next base: position 14,014 of record NZ_JBWQTU010000004.1, on the reverse strand, counting down.
TCCGCATTCGAACGCGCTACTCGGCTATGACGTAAGTCTCCAGCTATAATAATATTTAGTCCAGAGAATGTGGAGAATTCTTGTTGGATCGTTAATAAGTCAAGTAAGGATTGCGTTGGATGATGGCCACTTCCATCTCCCCCATTGATGATTGGAATCGAAATCTGTTCACGAATATGTCGGTAATAGTCATTCTCAGGATGTCGAATGACTAGAGCATTCGCCCCGATCGCTTCAAAAGTTTTCACCGTATCAAGTAACGACTCACCCTTTTGGACACTTGAGCTTTCTTCTGAGAAAGACAACACATGAAGACCTAACGATTTTTCAGCGACTTCGAAGCTATAACGAGTTCTTGTACTTGGTTCAAAGAAAAGATTCGCAATAAATAATTCTTTATTAGGGCGCCACTCTTTCCCATTTGCAAACTGCGCTGCCTCCTCAAGAATATTGGCAATTTCGACTGTTGACATCATTTCTAAAGTAAGTAGTTCGCCTCTAGTTGCTTTTTGATCTGTCATTGTCATCATAATATCCATCCTCCTCTAAAGTATGTATGTGTTACACAGTCATAAAAAATACCCTTCGAGAGGGCTCAAAGGGTATAAGGAAGCTGAGATGGTAGACCAACTCATTCAACCAACCCCCTTTGAAGTCTCTCTGTACCTCGATTAAAGGGAACTATCTATAATTATTCTGATTCAAACATAGCTTTCTTACCATAACTAACTTCTTTCTCAGGTAAAACGATGTGCAAGATGATTCCAATGATTGTAGCCAGTGCCATTCCTGCAATCTCTATATTATCTCTCACTTGAATGAATGCTCCGCCAATTCCAATTACTAAGATGACCGAAGAAATAATCAAGTTACGTTTTAATCCAATATTGATTTCATTATCAATTAACATTCGCAGTCCCGATGAAGCGATAACCCCAAACAATAGAATGGAAACACCACCCATGACTGCTGTTGGTATAGTAGAAATAAGTGCGGCAAATTTCCCTACAAACGAGAATGCTACTGCTAACACAGCTGCCCCCGCAATAACAAACACACTAAAAACACGAGTGATTGCAAGAACTCCTATATTTTCTCCATAGGTTGTATTTGGTGGGCCACCCAAGAACGAAGCGATGACTGTTGCTACCCCATCCCCTAAAATCGAGCGATGTAAACCTGGCTTCTTGATAAAATCTTGGCCAACTACTTTGCTTAAAACCATTTGGTCACCGATATGTTCAGCAATTGTTACAACTGCAATAGGAACCATAATAAAGGCGATTTCCCAGGAAAATACTGGAACATACGTAACGAAGGGTACCAATACGTCTGGTGCTGCAAACCAACTTGCATCAAGTACAGGCTGAAAGTCTACGAGCCCAAAGAATAATGCTGATATATACCCTCCAATAATCCCAAACATAATAGGTACTAAGCTAAAAAAACCTTTAAAGAACATTGATGCTAATACGGTAATAGTTAAAGTAATAAGAGCAACTATAAAATGTGTAGTTGAGTATTCACCTGATACTGGTTCATTCATAGCCATATCAATTGCTACACCAGCTAAACCTAACCCAATCACCATGATAACTGGCCCAACGACAATCGGTGGTAGGAAACGCATAATTGAGTTGACACCATATGTTTTTATCACTAGTGCAATCAATCCATAGACAAGACCAGCTAAGAAACTTCCGACCATTGCTCCTTCAGGTCCATTTAATGTTGATGCTGCAATGATGGGAGCGATGAAAGCGAATGATGACCCTAAGTAGGCTGGAACCTGCCCCCGTGTAACAAGGAGATATGCTAACGTTCCTAATCCACTGGAAAGTAGGGCAACTGCAGGACTTAGCCCTACTAAATATGGAACTAGAATCGTCGCTCCAAACATTGCAAACAAATGCTGTAAACTTAATACAATCCACTTATCAATTCTTGGCACTTCTTTGATGCCGACTTCTTTTGTGCTTGATGCCATATAAAATCCTCCTAAAACTTAGACAAAAACCTCTTTGTTTGTACACAAAGAGGTTCAAAATTCCATTCACACAATTGGTGAACAGGATGTTTGACCCTCTTCTTAGCCTCTCAGGACTAATTTAAAGAGGTAATTTATTGTTTTGTTCTATCGTCACTTCGTCGGTTGAATCTACTTCACTTAAGTTTGCAACGATTTTCTCACTTTTAGATGTAGGGACATTTTTTCCGACATAATCAGGTCGTATTGGTAATTCACGGTGTCCACGATCGATCAGAACAGCTAATTGAATTTGCTCTGGTCTTCCGATATCAATTAATGCATCTAGTGCTGCACGAACTGTTCTTCCTGTATAGAGTACATCATCGACCAAGATAACTTTTCGATTGCTAATATCAACAGGAATATCAGTCCCTTGAAGGATTGGTTCTTCCGTCCGAGTTTTCACTGTTAAATCATCTCGGTACAAAGTAATGTCAATTTCTCCTACTGGAATTTTCTCACCTTCGATTGTCTCAATGCGTTCTGCTAATCGCTTCGCTAGATAGATCCCACGTGTTTTGATTCCAACAAGGATACAATTTTCAATACCTTTATTGTGCTCAATTATTTCATGTGCAATACGAGTCGTTGCTCGCCTAATTGCTTGATCATCTAAGATGACTCTTGACATATGCTCACCTCCATAATTACCTTAGAAACGAAAAACCTCTCATGCCGTATTATGACATGAGAGGTTTTTGAATAAATAGATACAGAGGTGGTATATACACCTGTATCTACATTTCCGTTTCCTTCTCAGCCTCACGGGACTAAGTTAAAGGACTATTAAATTCTTATTTTAGTATGGCTTAGAATTAAATAGATGTCAACAACTTTTACTTGCTGCGTAGTTGCTGTAATAGTTTTTCCATATCTTCTGGTAGCGGTGCTTCAAAAACCATTTCTTTTCCTGTTTTTGGATGGTCAAAGCCAAGGACAGCAGCATGAAGTGCTTGTCCATCAATATCAAGTGTTTTCTTCTTAGGTCCATATTTAGGATCACCAGCTAATGGAAAACCGATGTACTTCATATGCACACGAATTTGATGAGTTCTTCCTGTTTCTAATTCGCATTGAACATATGTGTACTTATTAAATGTTTCAAGTACAGTAAAATGCGTAACAGCATCACGGCTATTTTCTTCTGTAACCGTCATACTTTGACGATCTTTTTTGTCGCGGCCAATTGGTGCATCTACCGTTCCGTGTTGGTGTGGGATAATACCATGAACGATCGCTTTATACAATCTGCGAGTTGTTTTTGCTTTTAATTGTTCAACAAGCGATTCATGTGCTTTGTCATTTTTGGCTACCATAATTAAGCCAGAAGTGTCCTTATCAATGCGGTGAACAATTCCTGGTCTTATCACACCATTGATCCCAGATAAATCTTTACAATGATGCATTAGAGCATTTACTAACGTACCTGAGTAATGACCAGGAGCTGGATGCACGACCATTCCTCTTGGCTTATTTATAACGATGACGTCGGCATCTTCATAAATAACATCAAGAGGAATATCTTCTGCTTCAACTTGCAATTCTTCTGCTTCTGGTACGGCAAGTGTAATCACATCACCTTCACTTACCTTATAATTGCTCTTTATTTTCTCATTGTTCACTTTCACATGTTCATCTTTTATCCAAATCTGGACTTGTGTTCTTGACCAAGCGTTATCCATCATTGTTAAAAACTTATCTAAGCGCTCAGTTGCTTGCTCCTCTGTTACTGTCCAACTATATTGTTCCATTAATTACTCTCCTTCTTTTGACGTTCATCCATTATCATTTTCACAAATAAAAGCCCCACTCCAATACATAAAGCGGCATCAGCTACATTAAAAATTGCAAAGTTATAACCAAAAATATATGTATCAATAAAATCAACTACTTCTCCACGAAAAAGTCGATCAATAAAATTCCCAACTGCTCCACCAAGAACTAGTGCCAACGCGAGTCCAAATAAACGACTGTTCTTTGCTTCTTTTTGCATATAATAAACAATTCCAACAATTACAACAGTTGTAATAATATAAAAAAACCACATTTGTCCTTGAAGGATTCCAAAAGCCGCCCCTTTATTTCGATGAGATGTAAAATAAAGAACTTGTTCAATTATTGTTATTCTTTCCCCAATGGCCATATGGCTATCAACAATCCATTTTGTTATTTGATCCAATATCAAAACAACAAGTGCAATAAGATAATACTTCAACATAATCCCCCGTTCTGTCCACGTCTTTCTATACGTTAAGCATTATAGCACAAAAAGAGGGGGATGACCCCCTACTTTCCGTTCAAGTATTGATCATAGTGGACATTACGTTGGAAGACAACATCTTCATCACCTGTGTAACCGTCAATTCCTGTTGATAAAAATCCCTCAATCTCTTCAACATAGCCGATAAGTTCACCATTTTCATCTAGCGAAGAATCTTCAAACGTCATTGAATTTTCATTAAACTGTGCAACTGATTGATAAGAATCCTCTGCGTCAAATTCAGTCTCATGATCATCTTGATCAAAATTATATTTTTCAAAACCATCTAGAACATCTTCTTCAGGTGGCCTGTCATCAGTGATTCGATTATCGACTGCTTCGACGACCGCTCTAGCAGCTGGATTAGCTTCAAGTCGTTCATAAGGAATTACTTTACCAGTTACCTCACAAATTCCAAATGTGCCGGTATTAAATTTTGATAATGCATGTTCGATTTCTTCATGCTCTCTTTCAAGCTGCTCTAATAGTGCAAAATCCTTTTCTCTTTCGTATAAGTCTGTAGCCGTATCAGCTGGATGATTATCGTACTGTGACAACTCCCCAGTTGAAAACGATAAAGTTCTTGATTGCTCTTCTTGAAAATGCTCCTTAATTCGTTCCTCTACTTGAGCTTTTCTTTCAACTAGTTGCTGTTTTATTTTTGTATAATCTGCCATTTTCATCTCCCCCATAACAAATCGCGCTTTGACTGGCGCTCATTATTATTGTGACCAACAGATGGAGATATAGCCAACACAACATTTGTCAAAGAGAGGACTGAAAAAGGTCGGTTTTACTTTTTCAGTCCTCTCTTTGCAATTGCAATATTTATAAAAAGCCATCTATGAGTGAGTTTCTCATAGATGGCGCACAACGTGTGGAGCCATTGCTATTTGCAATGTAATAAAAAAGATCTTTTTTGACCTTATAGGAACCCCTCTGTTATGGAAATTGAGTTAGATATATCTATATTATTGATTCACGTAATACTTTTTCACTGTTTCAGCACATGAAGTACAAAGTCCCAAATGCTCTTGATCATTTCCAACTGTTTCTGAAACAACCCAACAACGTTCACAAGTATCGCCTTTTGCTTGATCGACTACAATCGCTAATTGATCAAACACAACTGCATCACTTGGTGCATCATTTACTTCTCCTGCTAATGTAACACCAGAAACAATAAATAATTTTTCAAGCTGAGAAATGTCTTTTAATAACGTTCTTACTTCTCCACTTGTATATAATGTAATCGCTGCTGTTAACGATTTACCTATTTTCTTTTCGTTTCTTGCTTGTTCAAGCGCTTTTAACACGTCATCTCTTACGTTCATGAAATGATTCCACTTTGTCTTTAACGCTTCAACATCACCAAATGATGTTACAGAAGGCATATCAGTAAGCTGAACACTCTCTTCCCTTACTGCAGGAATATGCTCCCACACTTCATCTGCCGTATGACTCAAGATTGGTGATACAAGCTTTGTTAAACTAATTAGCACTTCATACATAACCGTTTGAATAGCTCGGCGTGATGGGTGATCAGCGTGTTCAATATATAGAGTATCTTTAGCTAAATCCATATAGAATGAACTTAATTCAATTGTACAGAAATTATGGATTGTATGATACACCGTTGAGAATTGGTATTGGTCATATGCTTGCTCAACCTTTTCAATAACTTCATTTAATTTAACAAGCATAAACAGGTCGACGTCCTTCAAGTCTTTTACATAGTTAGTTGCTGGGTCAAAATCATGTAAGTTACCTAACAAAAAGCGAAACGTATTACGAATTTTACGATAGGATTCAGATACTTGCTTTAAGATCTTATCTGAAACACGAACATCGGCTTGGTAATCAACTGATGCTACCCACAACCTTAAAATATCCGCTCCTAATTGCTTCATAACATCATTCGGAATAACGACATTCCCAATGGATTTACTCATCTTTCGACCTTCTCCATCAAGCGCAAAACCATGACTTAGTACACCTTTATATGGTGCTTTTCCTGTGATTGCAACGCTTGTAGAAAGAGAAGAGTTAAACCAACCACGATATTGGTCAGAACCTTCAAGATATAGGTCAGCAGGACGTTCGAGTTCTTCACGCTCTTCCAATACAGCTTGATGAGAAGAACCTGAGTCAAACCAAACATCCATAATATCCATCTCACGCGTGAATGTCCCATTAGGACTATGTTCAGATGTGAACCCTTCAGGTAGTAATTGATCTGTGTCCCACTCAAACCAAATATTAGATCCATGTTCACGGAACAAGTTCGAAACATGATCAATTGTTTCATCTGTAATAATTGGCTCTCCGTTTTCTCCATAAAATACTGGAATCGGAACCCCCCAAGCACGTTGACGAGAAATACACCAATCGCCACGGTCACGCACCATGTTAAATAATCGAGTTTCTCCCCATTTTGGCATCCATTCAACTTCTTCAATGGCTTTTAATAAATCATTTCGGAAATTTTCAATAGATGCAAACCACTGAGCAGTCGCACGATAAATAACTGGTTTCTTTGTGCGCCAGTCATGGGCATATGAATGAGTAATAAACGTTAACTTTAATAACGCACCTAACTCATCAAGCTTTTCTGTAATAGGTTTATTTGCCGCATCATAAAAGAGTCCTTCAAAACCAGGGGCTTCTTCTGTCATATTTCCTTTATCATCAACAGGGCATAAGACATCTAATCCGTACTTTTGTCCCACAATGAAATCCTCTTCCCCGTGACCTGGTGCTGTGTGGACACAACCTGTACCCGCATCTAATGTTACATGCTCTCCACACATAACTAATGAATCGCGACCATAAATTGGGTGCTCTGCTTTCACATATTCAAGTTCAGAACCTTTTAATACCTTTAATACTTCAACATTTTCCCATTCAAACTCTTTTTGAAGCGATTCAAGAAGTCCCGCTGCAACAACATATTTCTTTTCATCAACCGCAACGACGTTATAATCAAGGTCTGGATGAACTGAAATTCCTAAGTTTGCTGGGATCGTCCATGGTGTAGTTGTCCAGATGATAATAGATTCATCTCCCGATAGAACACCATTTCCTTCTTTCACTTTAAATGCTACGTAAATAGAAGGAGAACGTTTATCCTGATACTCAATTTCCGCTTCTGCTAATGCAGACTCAGAAGATGGAGACCAATATACAGGCTTCTTCCCTTTATAAATATGACCCTTCTTCGCCATTTCTCCAAATACTTTAATTTGTTGAGCCTCATATGCTTTGTCAAGAGTTACATATGGATTCCACCAGTCTCCACGAACACCTAAACGAATAAATTGTTCACGTTGACGCTCAATTTGTTTTCTTGCATATTCTTCACAAAGCTTACGGAATTCAGCAACACTCATTGACTTACGGTTTACTTTCCCGCTTTTTGTAAGTGCTGTTTCAATCGGTAAACCATGTGTATCCCAACCTGGAACATATGGAGCATGATAACCACTCATTGATTTATAACGAACAATGATATCTTTTAAAATTTTATTTAACGCGTGTCCCATATGGATGTCACCATTTGCATATGGTGGGCCATCATGCAATACAAATAATGGACGCCCTTCAGTCTTCTCTTGGACCTTTTTATAAATATCCATTTCATTCCATTTTTCTTGTCTTTCAGGTTCCCGATTTGGTAAATTTCCTCGCATCGGAAATGCCGTTTTTGGCATCAATAGCGTTTCTTTGTAATCCATTGACTTTCCTCCTAATTTAAACTACAAAATTGTTAGACAATACAAAAAACTCCTCATCCCAAAAAGGGACGAGAAGTTAACCCGTGGTACCACCCTGTTAGAAAGTTGTATAACTTTCCACTCATTCATTCGTAACGGGAATCACTCGTTGCATCCTACTTTTCACATTTCAGTGCAAAACTCAAGGGTGATTTTCCAATGTGAACGTCTTCAGGCTCCCACCATCCCTGAATCGCTAAGCACGTTTAAGACATTGTACTCGTCCCTATCATTGTCTTTATCAACATTCATTTAATGATTAACATTATATGATAGCCTTTTAATAAGTGCAAGGTTCTAGTTAGAAAAGCCGCGCATGTAGTGTTTTCTTACTCGAATCACGTACGCTCTGCATACGCTTCCTCTTCTTCTGTAACCTCATCCCAATCGTCAGACTGCAACATTTCAAGTTGAGCTTCAATAAGCATTTTAAATCTCATCTTGTATACAGATGCTTGCTTTTTCAATTCCTCCATGTCCATCATCACTTTTCTTGACTTAGCAAGAGAGTCATTAATAATTCGATCAGCATTCTTTTCTGCTTCTTTTACGATAAGTTGAGCCTCTTTTTGAGCATTTCGCCTAACTTCTTCTGCTGCTTCCTGAGCTACTAAAATCGATTTATTTAGCGTTTCTTCAATATTTTTAAAATGGTCCAATTTTTCATCAAGATCTGTAACTCGTTCAAATAGCTCCTTCTTTTCGCGAAGGACTGCTTCGTAATCTTTAATTACTTGATCTAAAAACTCATTTACTTCATCTTCATCATATCCGCGAAACCCTCTAGTAAATTCTTTATTATGGATGTCCAAAGGGGTTAAAGGCATGTCAGCCACCTCCATGTTGTTAACAATAATTTATTTAATATCAACCTTTTAAAAAATCAGTGCATGTTCCGGCTCGATCTTTATCTACTTTTATTCGACACAAAGGTCAAAATTCCTGCAATTTTTTCAGATAAATCTCTTATTGCTTTCGACCATAACGTAATCGGTATTTTTCTTTCTTCGTCAAACCATCAATCCCGATTACTTTTGATCTTCCAAACCCTCGGACAGATATGTAGTCGCCCACTTCTAATGTAAAATCAACACGATCCACTACTTTCCAATTAACTTTCACCAAACCTTTTTCTATATACGGTGTCACTTTAGATCGTGATAGTTTGTACATTTTGGCTAAAATAACATCAAGTCTCATAGAAGAAGCAGTTGTTACTTCTTCGATCCATTCATCTTTAGGTATAATGTGCTCAGTTAGTGGAATTCGATTCAACCGTACCGGCGCTTTTCCTACTTTTTGAATATTCATCTCAACATAATCTGAGATCTCTGTTGCTACAATAATTTGAGAAACTCCATCTTCATTTATAAAAATATCACCAAATTTTTCGCGCTTAATCCCGACATTCATAAAAGCCCCTAAAATATCACGGTGTTCAATTGTAACAAACTTAGTTGGATAATCAATCGCAAAAAGGGTAACCTGAAAGTCATCTTCAGATGTTTCCAAATATGAAGGCGTCAAACGTAACCGACAGCGCTCTGCATAACGAGAGCCTCCCGAAAAGGAGAGGCTCACATCTTCATCATGTCCTATAATAGTCCGGACAATTTCTTGCTGTCTTGGATCAAGAAAGTCCGTTAAACGATCGAAATGTTTATACTTTACGTCTTCCTGCCATTCCAATACTTGATCTACGAAAGGACGCTCCTCCTCGCGAAAGTGCTGATAAATACTAATGGCTGTTCACTCCTAACTGCTAAATACCAAAAAGGGCACGAACACCACCACTCGCTAAACGAAGAACAATAATAGCTACGATCGGAGATAAGTCAATCATCCCTAGTGGCGGAACAAATTTTCTAAATGGTTCTAAGTACGGCTCAACAATGCGCCCAACAAATTGACCGAGCGAGGACTCACGAGCGTTTGGGAACCATGACATAAGAATATAGCCAATAATAAAGAAAGAATAAATATATAATGCTTGATAAAGTAATAAACCAATTGTTTGCAAAACATTCACCACCTTCTATCTACAACTATTCAAAATGCTCCTGCATCATTTCTGTAATTGTACCTGAAACATCAACGTTATCAGGTGTACATAAAAAGATATTTGAGCCTACCTTTTGAATGTCCCCCCCAATAGCATACACTGTTCCACTTAAAAAATCGACTACTCGTTTTGCCTGATCATGTGAAATTCGTTGTAAGTTAATGATCACAGCTTTGCGATTTTTCAAATGATCTGCAATCTCTTGAGCCTCATCATACGTACGCGGCTCAAGCAGTATCATTTTCGCTCCCTTTTGGACACTTTGTAGACTAACGACATTTTGGGAGGAAGTTACTCCTGTAGGTTGCTTGGTTTGTTGACTCCGAGTTCGACGCTTCGGTTCACTTTCTTCATTACTATATCGTTCATCTACGTACTCCTCAACTTCTTCATATTCATCCTCTAATTCAAAAAAACGCTTAAATTTTGATTTCATCCCCATTATTAATTCTCCTCTCCATAATTTACTCTTTGCCGACAAGTGCTGAACCGATTCGAATGAAAGTCGCTCCTTCTTCAATGGCAACGGTAAAATCATTGGACATCCCCATTGATAGTTCCTTACACGGAGCATGGTCAAGCTCCAATGATTGTACTTCATCACGGATTTTTCTCAGTTTTCTAAAAACAGGTCTCGTTAATTCAGAATCATCATAGAAAGGTGCCATCGTCATTAGACCCACTACTTTAATATGCTTATATTGCTCTAAATCTTTGATAAATGGTATGACTTCATCAGGTGATAGTCCTGATTTCGATTCTTCTCCAGATACATTTACTTGCACAAAACATTTCATGACTTGTCCATCTTCTAATCTCTTGTCCACTTCCTTAGCAAGAGAAAGGCGATCCAAAGAATGGAGATATTCATATTTCCCAATGAGTTGTTTTACTTTCCTTGTTTGTAATGAGCCAATAAAATGCCAAACTCCTCTATCTCCAAGTTCTTCCCATTTTTTCAATGCACCTTCTGTTCGATTTTCACCGATATGTATCAATCCAGCATCCAGTGCTTTGGCTGTAGTTTCTATACTAACGTACTTCGTAACAGCTACAATTTGAACCGAAGAAATATCCCGACCACAGCCATTACATACATCGTTGATCTGTTCTTGCAAGTTACTTAACCTTTCATTTACAGTCATCGTGCTCAATCACCATCCACTCTTATTCCGATATAGCTCATTAATCTACCTGTTTTCCCACCATCTGCACGATGCGAGAACATTCTTTTATCTGAAGCTGTACAAATGGAAGATAAAAGGATTTGATTTTGATTTATTCCAGCTTGTATCAATAATTGCTTATTTACTTCTCTTAAATCAAGGAGATATTTGTTGTTCCCTAAAGTTGTATATGGTTTAAACTGTAAATGCTTTGGCCATATCTTCTCCACTTCTGTTATTACTTTTTGATCAACCTCATAAGCAGTTTTACTTATGCAAGGACCGATGGCAACATGTATATCGTTAACTGGAATGCCTTCTTCAACGTGCCATTTTTCAATCATAACTGAAGCAATATTTTGAACGGTGCCGCGCCACCCAGCATGAGCAAGACCTACTATCTTATTATTAGGTGCAAAAAAATATAGTGGAACACAATCAGCATATAAACTTGTCAACAAGACGTTCTTCTCGTATGTATAAATTCCATCCGTCATCAGAATGGCTGATTCCAGACTTTCACTCCCTCGACCAACATCGCCTTCTGTAATTTTTTTTACAGTTGCTTCATGTACCTGTTCAGTTCCTACCCATCGAGAAAGGGGGATACCCAAATCTTCTGCTAAGAGGTGACGGTTTTGATTTACCGTCAGAGAATCGTCACCAACATGAAACCCTAAATTCAAGCTTGAAAATGGCGATTGACTCTCTCCTCCATTTCTTGTAGAAAAGCCAACAATGAGATGAGGAAAAGCTTGTTGCCAACGTTCAATGGTTACATATCTTTCACTACTCTGAACAAACGGTTCCATCCCAATCTCTCCTCTCCCCGATTTTTAAGGGGAGGCACAGCCTTCCCTTAAAAAAGGAAAAATTATCATAGTTATATTTTAGCATATGAATACACATACAAGAAACGACTTTCTTCTTCAATCACCGCTTTCTCATTGTCGAAGGATGCTCGCGGTTATGTGTAGGCCTCCCATAAGTACTAGGTACTTCAACTAAGATAACATCAGAACCAATTCGGATAATATTTTTCCAAGGTATTACAATTTCTTCCGTTTCTTTTCCAAATAACCCCATCATCTTTCCAGAACTATTAATCACCAAAGCCTCTATTGCACCTGTAGAAAGATTTATTTCTAAATCTGTTAAATGACCTAAGCGTTTTCCATTATCCATATTAACAATATCTTTTACTTGTAGCTCTGATATTTTCATCATATACGGCACCTCTTTTCATAGTAGTCTGTCTTCTACTATATGCTGGGGTGTATATGGTTTATGAACGATTCCAAATACGTAGCCAACGTAAAAAAAGGATGGTCCCTCTTCCCCTTTATTATACATTCCGTTCTTGAAGGCTTGTCCTACTAGAATGGAACCAATAATAATAAAGGGAAAGGAAGGATTCATCCTTTGGTTGTTAAATTTGAGCGTGTTTATTCATTTGTTGAATGGCAGCTTTCTCTAAGCGAGAAACCTGCGCTTGAGAGATTCCAATTTCGTCTGCGACTTCCATTTGGGTTTTTCCTTGGAAAAAGCGCATATTCAAAATCATCTTTTCTCGATCGTTCAATCTAACCATTGCTTCTTTTAAAGCAATTTCTTCTACCCAATTGACATCTTTGTTCCGTTCGTCAGAGATTTGATCCATGACGAAAATCGGATCTCCACCATCATTATAAATTGGTTCAAACAAAGAAACTGGATCTTGAATCGCATCTAACGCAAAAACAACATCCTCTTTTGGTACGTCTAATACCTTAGCAATTTCTTGGACAGTTGGTTCTTTTTCACGTTTCTTTTCTGACATGATTTGATCACGAACCTGTAGCGCTTTATAGGCGATATCTCGCAAAGATCGAGAGACACGGATCGGATTGTTATCACGCAGGTAGCGACGAATTTCACCTATGATCATAGGAACCGCGTATGTAGAGAATTTAACGTTTTGACTTAAATCAAAATTATCAATAGATTTCATTAAACCAATACAACCTACTTGAAAAAGGTCGTCAACGTATTCTCCGCGATTGTTAAAACGTTGGATCACACTTAGTACTAAACGCAAATTTCCATTAACTAATGTTTCACGTGCACTGGTCTCACCATTTTGCAATCGCTGAAATAATTCTCGCATTTCAGTGTTCTTTAGAACAGGTAACTTCGAGGTATCTACACCGCAAATCTCAACTTTATTTCGTGTCAATTCTTTCCCTCCTATACGCGGGAGATGATGTCTAAGAAAAGTATCTCCCCAGAAGGAAAAAATATGCACGAGCGATGTCGAATAAAAACATTTGACATCGCTCGTGCACGTCATGACAATGAAAAATAAATAAAAAAAATTTTTTGAGCAGATTTGTTCATGAAATTTGGAAAATTAGGTCGTATAGGAAGGGGGAAAGTTGGTTACTAGGGACGTGTGCTTTCTACTTTATTGTACGAACATGCTTGCAATGGCTCCACTTACTGCGCGCCTAAAGGAGAAACCCACTCCTTTAGGCTTAAAACATAACGGCGAGGTACTCTTTGACCTAAAGGGGATTGCGCTTTTTCCATAATAGTGCGAACATGCTTGCAATGGCTCCACTCGCTGCGCGCCTAAAGGAGAAACCCACTCCTTTAGGCTTAAAACATAACGGCGAGGTACTCTTTGACCTAAAGGGGATTGCGCTTTTTCCATAATAGTGCGAACATGCTTGCAATGGCTCCACT